>JAFAUY010000393.1 GCA_019243005.1 Verrucomicrobiota bacterium
AACAAACTGCCATTTGAGCTAAAACCACGCAAAGTGCGGGAGAGCCATAAAACGGGGATCACAGTGGCTGTTAGGCGTCGCGGCCATATTCCTCGCCGTTCCGTTGTTGCTGGCAATAGGACCTATGGTTGCGGGCGTAAGTTGGCTGGCGGGGAAAGTCACCGGTAAACCGGGTAAACCTCGTAAGCCCGGTAATACCGTTTTGGACCGGATTCTCGACTATTTTTACCTGAAGGCCGAACTTGGCGATTCCTATGCTCTCGAGCAGGCCTTTGTCCGATTATTCGATCCGGACTATTACGGCCGGTTCTCGATGGACAAAGCTTTAGCTACGGCGCTTTCGCGACATCGCAACGAGCCACAGGCTCCCGGATCGGAGGAGGTCGTTGCAGGCCGAAAGACCTTATCCATATATACTGACCCCAGCCGTCAAGGACCTCCAATCCACATCGTTCCGGTCGCCGCGAACCTCAAGACCAATAAGTTGGAGTCATTCCGGCCCGAAACATCCGTCATCGATGCGTTGATGGCCTCGACCGCACTTGTGCCCGTTTTCAAAGCTCGGGTTATCGAAGGCTGTGGGGGCTCCATCGGCGTGTTTTGTGACGGGGCGAACATCTCGAATGAACCCGTTCGTGAAGCGATGCGCTTCCTTCAGAAACTGGCTGAGAAAGGTAAGTTGGTGAACGAGGATGTCTCCGAAATCACTATCTATTCCGTGACGCCATTTCCGATCGGGGAGGATTCTGGGTCACCGGCTGAAGCCGGAAAGCCTAACGCGCACGCCAGCAAGCCTAAGCCGTACACGCAGGTCGTGGATGTCGTAGCGCGTGCAGCGGAGTTGGTTAAACTGCGCGATGCGAAGCTCGAGCAAAAGCTGATGAGCCTTTACAATCGGGTCCTTCCGCCGGGCGAGCGGGTCTGGCGGCCTTCGGGCACAAAAACCTGCTTCGTCCGGGCGAATCCCGTACCGATTGACATCGACGCCCCGCTTGGGATCAACGCGCGCGTTTTTGCCGCGCGTTCCCCGGAGGAACGCCGCCGGCTGATCGCAGCGGCCGTTGCCGATGGTTGCCGCTGCAGCCTCGAGCGATTCATCGCCAGCGACCCGGCGTTCCACGCAAAGACTGCGGGACGTTTTCAGGAATCCAAGGGCGTTACCGTTTGCTGCGCTGATGTCATCGAGGCGATGCGCACGGCAAACGACCTTCCTGCGCGGGTGCCGGGGGCCAGCGCGCGCCATGGCCCGGGCATTCCCGAGGTGTGTCAGGCCTGCCGCGGCCCGCGCTGCAAACACGATCATCACGGGGTTCAGCTCCGGGTGAGCCAACGTCAGCAACCCGGTACCTCGGTGGGGTCTTCCGCCGCGCACGAGCGATCTCCCGGTCTACGCGATGAAACGAGCGAGGCGGCAGCCGTGACCGAAACCGGCGCAAACGTGAGCACAAATGGGAAAGCCACTGACTCACCCCGGGTCGCACTTCTTTTCGGCGGTGGCGTATTCCGCGGCGTTTTCCAGATCGGTGTTGCCAATGCTTTGCGAATGCTGCTTGCAAAGCCGCCGCAGATAGTCGCCGGAGCTTCCGTCGGTTCCATAACCGGTGCCCTCATTGCGCAGCTTTTGTGCAAACCGTCAGGCGAGGACGCCGCCGCCGTGCAGATGCGTCGCCTCGCCGCTACCTATCTGGCGTTAGACCGTTTGATCCTCACGGATCGACTGGCTGATGCTGCACGACGCTTTACAATCCGGGCGAGCGACGCCGCGGTATCGGTGCGGGACATCGACCTCGTCCTTCGCCGATTCGAACTCGGCGACCCGCTCAAGTTCACCGATCGCGCCCGGCGCGTTGCGACCGGCCTGGAACGCCTATTCTATCTCAGCCCATTTGCATTTTTCGCGTTGATCCGCGACATGCGCCTACAAAGACGCGGAAGCGTTTACCGGCGGCTTAAGGGCTGCCTTCAAGAGTTGCTTGAGCGTTACGGCATGGGGATTGAAGCCCTCGGTTCTGAACCGCTGGCACGTCTCCTGCGTGAACACGTATTACGGCTGCATAAAGTACCGAATTCCAACAAGACCTACGCAGACCTGCCAGAGATTGCGACTTTCGATTTTTTCAGAGGTTTCGGTATTGAGCTGCTCGCAACGGTTACTAACCTTACCAAGGCCAGGTTGGATGTGCTGAGTTCAAACAATCAAGAAAAACAACCGCGGCTGGTAGACGGGCTTCTTGCCAGCAGCGCATTCCCCGGCGTGTTTCGTCCGCGCTGGTCCTGGGAAGTGTTCGTAACGCCATCAAAGGAGGTTGCTCATCAGTTCATCGACGGCGGCATATTCGATAACCTTCCCTTCCATCCGGTCGTCAATTTCATAAGAGCAACCCAACGGAACGGTGGAACACCGCACCGGGTTCCGCACCTTATATTTACTGCCTCCCTGGAAGCGCAGCCCGAAGATTGGAGTAAGTTGGGCTGCAAGGAGCTGCAATCCGTCTCCCAAAGCTGGACCTCCGTGAGACGTCGTGCGGCGGAGATGAAATTGAACAAAAAGATTGACGACTTCGCCCAGACCCAACGCGAAATCGGCACCATCTTGCAGAAGCGACCGAAAGGCGGTAATCCCGTCGATAGTCGTCTCGTTCAGGTCGAGGTCCTGGCGGTGAAGCCGAACTGGCTTCCGAACACATTTGGCTTTCATCCGATGCTTGGCTTTCGTCGCGAGACGCAAGCCGCCAGCATCGCCCACGGCTGCTACCAGACCATGAAGACGTTGCATGAATTCCTCGTGGGCTCTTCCGACGGAAACGCGGCTCCGAAGCAGCAGGGAGAGATTGGGAAAAAGGCAGCTCCGGAGGAGCCGAAAGACCCTAACCGGCCGCCGGGCCGTGAGGAAATGCTCATGGCGTGGGAGTTCAAAGTAGAGCTCGTTAGCGGCTTCACGCCGGAAGCGGCGACGGAAAAGAAGGCGTTGTTTGCCGGGGAAGGGTGGTGCTGGTACAACCGGAAGCTCAAGTGCCCGTTCAGCGAAAAAACCGGCAAGGCGTGGCGGAATTCGGAAACGGACGAGTTGCGGGATAACGAAACGTACAAAAAATCACTGGACCGTATCTACGAGTTGTGCGGTCAAAAACAGACGCACCAGCGGCGTTCAGAAACTGCGAGCAAAACGGGCGACGCCGCAACCCCGGCGGACCGCAAGGTTGCGGAGGTTCCCATTCAACTGGCTGCGCACCAGAAAGCGGCAGTTCTGCCGGAGGGTGGTGAGATCCCAGGCTGATCAAGCTTACCGCCCACCGTCGCCTTGAATCGCTGTGATGGGCGTCTTTTGTGAGCAGTGTCTTGCCCTCTGGTAGGGGTCTGTGGACGGAACGGAATCTTCGTTCGGCAAAACGGCACCGTTGGTGACGTAATTATCCGTCGGCTTGCGGGCCGCACGGTTTGCCCCCGGTCCGGTTTGAGCGTACAAAGGCAACTCGCTACCTTCTGAGCAAAACGTAAACGCGGTGTTTGTCGCCACGGTAAGTCGAAACGGCGAACTCAAGGGGCTCACCCCTGACATCAAAACAAAGCCTCTCGAATCTGAGGACCGGGCGCCCGGGGCTGACCTTGAGCAAGGCGGCTTCTTCAGGGTTAAGCAGGGCGGCTTCAATGCTCTGCTCACTGCTGGCCGGAGCGCGCCCGCGCCGGGCAAGAAGGTCGTACAGGGAACCGTTGCCAAGGTTTGCCACCTGCTCCTCGCTAAGCAAGCCGCAAGGGATGTAACAGGTCTCCACCGCCAGTGGCTCCGCGTCGGCGCAGCGGACGCGTTGAATCCGCCACACCAGCTCGTTCTCCAGCCGAAGGAGCGCCTTAACCGGCGTACTCGGGATCATCCGGGTCGCCTCGATGAGCTGGCTGGACGGCGCCAAACCGCGCAGCCTCATCTGCTCGGTAAAGCCGGCGAGTTTGCCTAAAAGCTGCTCGGAACGCACCCCTCGTACCACGGTCCCTCGCCCGGGTGTGCGTTCGATCCTGCCCTCGTACTCCAAAGTCTTAAGGGCATGGCGCACCGTCGTTCGGCTGACCTTCAATGCAGTAGCCAGATCATTTTCGTTGGGGAGCTTGTGGCCGGGTTCAAGCGCATCGTCCGCGAGCAGCTTCTCGATGCGTTCTCTAACTTGTTCGTGAACTTTAACGCGAGCCACAAATACAAAGCATAGGACAAAATGAAGCTCGTGCCAAAATGTATTCGCTTTGCGGAGCACGGAATACAAACTTTTCATTTGACGAATACAATTTCTTGCATTCCTATCGACAGAGCTCCTAATTAGTATGTTCCATTGCGCCAGGAACCGGGCAGCGGAATTTAGCCCCGGGCTCGCCCGGCCGAGTCGAAGGGCTCCGTTGCTTCCATGTGGGCAGACGGCATGGCTGCGCATAACTCTCAACTGCGAACCAATGGCACCGCCACCAGGCCCCTCGCCGACCGCTCCGTTCCAAACCGCACCATAAAACACACCGCCCCCGTTCCTGTTTTCCCCGAAAATGTCCCGCTTCCTTGCCGGCGCTCTGGTCAAACGAGTCCCCCCTTAACCTAACCGTTCAACCTCATGGATGCTGCATTTTTTGCTCCCTTGTCCGGTCCCGTCGTTCCGCTGGGCGACGTGCCTGATCCGGTATTTGCCCAACGCATGGCCGGCGACGGGCTGGCCATTGACCCTGTCGACAACCGGGTTTTATCGCCGTGCGACGGGAAAGTCGCTCAGGTCCACCGAAAACGGCATGCAGTTACGCTTGTCACCCCTGAAGGGGTAGAAATTCTGATTCACGTTGGGATCGAAACCGTGAACCTGAACGGCGAGGGGTTTGAGGTT
>JAFAUY010000412.1 GCA_019243005.1 Verrucomicrobiota bacterium
TCCATCTATGCCTGATTGGCTATGCCTCCCTGCTGGGTGCGCACGATAAAGGCTTCGGCCGGGTCTATCAGATCCCGCCGAACCAGGTTCCATCCTACCCGGCGCCCGCCTTACAGGTAAAACCGCAGGTCGATCTCCAAACTTACCGGACCCGGGCAGAGCACGACCTCAACAGGTATGGGTGGATCGATCAAGCGCACGGGGTGGCAAAAATCCCGATCGATCGCGCCATGGACCTGCTCCTGGCGCGTGGTTTACCGGTGCGGCCCGCCGTCCAGGACGGCCCGACCGAGTTGAATATGCAGCAACAGAAAGCGGCGGCAGACAGCGCAAAGGCCGCAGAACAGCCACCGGAGCGGAGGCGGCCATGAACGGGAACGGGTGGAAGGAATTGTTCGTTTTGATCGGTTGCGCCCTGCTGGCCCCGGCCCTGCCGGCACCGGGAGGCACGCGTTCGCCCGGAGACTTGGTTCGCGGCATCGTTTACGAGCAGCACCTCGGGCAGCCGGTGTCGCCCGCGCTCACCTTTGTCGACGACCAGGGCCGGACGGTTCAGTTAGGCAGCTACTTTCGCGGGCGCCCCGTGGTGCTGGTCATGGGTTACTACCGCTGTCCGATGTTGTGCGGGATCGGCATCAATGCGACGGCGCGAACCCTGGAGGAATTTCCGCCGGAATCTTCCTCGCGCGACTTCGAATTCATTTTTGTCAGCGTGGATCCGGCGGAGAACTACCTTGCGGCGGCTGAAAAGAAAAGTGAATACCTTCGCAGACTGGGATGGGCACCCGCCGCGGAACGTTGGCATTTTCTAACCGGCGGAGAGGCTGAGACCGCGCAACTTGCGGACCAGATCGGGTTCCGCTACCGCTATGACCCGGAAACCAAACAATACATTCACCCGAGCGGCTTGGTGATCCTTTCGCCGGAGGGGAAAATTACCTCCTACCTGCTGGGCATCGATTATCCGGCTGCCGAGTTCGCGCGTGCGTTGGGTAACGCGCGCCGGGGCGAACCGGGAATCGTTGGCCAGGTTATCTCCATTCTCTGTTTTTCCCAGAGTCCGGCGCCGGGTACGGTGGCCTATTACGTGCTGATCGCTCTACGCTGCGGCGCGGTACTCACCTTGGGAGGGGTGATTCTATTGATCCGCTCGAAGCGGCGGCATCCGGACAGGAGGTATGCGGAAGTATGAACCGCCTGGCGATCATCCTCGCGCAGTTTCAGTTCTGGCCGGACCAGGGTTCCACCCTGGCCGGGGACGTCGACCGGCTCTTTTGGACGCTGACCGGCGTCTGCGGCACCATTCTTTTGGCCATCGCCTTCGTCATCATCTACTTTCTGGCAAAGTACCGCCGGTCGAACCCCAACGTGGACCGGAGCTTGGGGGACAAACCAACCTTGCCCGCAGAGGCCACGTGGACCGTGATCCCGTTTTTCATCTTCATCGGCATGTTCATCTGGGGCTCCATTATCTACTTCCACAAAAACCAGGTCCCCAGGGAGGCGATCGAAATCGAGGTGATTGGAAAACAGTGGATGTGGAAGATACAACACCCGGAAGGTAAAAAGGAAATCAACGAATTACACGTGCCCCTGGGTAAAACGATCAAATTGATCATGACCTCCCAGGACGTAATTCACGATTTCGGTCTCCCTGCGTTCCGCGTGAAGGAAGACGTGCTGCCGGGCCGCTACACCACGGAGTGGTTCACACCGACCAAGACCGGGGTGTTTCGCATTTTCTGCAACCAGTACTGCGGAACGGATCACGCCAACATGACCGGGCAGGTCTACGTGATGGAACCGCAGGCCTACGCGGCCTGGTTACGCAGCGGCATGAACCCTACGCCGATCGTGCAGGCGGGCGGCGAGTTGTACCGGTCATTGGGCTGCAGCGGTTGCCACGAACCCAACGGCGTGGTGCGGGCGCCATCCTTGCACGGTTTATTTGGTCATCCGGTCCCGTTACAGGATGGCCGGGTCGTGATCGCCGACGAACGTTACCTTCGAGATTGCATCCTGCTGAATTACGAGATCCCCGCCAGTTACGAACCGGTCATGCCCAGCTTCGCCGGACGCCTGTCGGAGGACCAGATTTACCAGTTGATCGCCTATATAAAGAGTCTGGCTGCAAACGAGCCCGAAACTGCTTCGGTACCCTAGAGTGATGAGGTTATGAGCCTTGCCTTCCAAGCCGTCGAAATCGATCCCCGAAGAGCCCCGGAGAACTACCTTTCCAAGCGGGGCATTTTTTCCTGGCTGTTCACCACCGATCACAAGCGCATCGGGCTGTTGTACCTGTTCTCCATCATCGGGTTTTTCGCCGTCGGCGCCGTCGCGGCCCTGCTTATGCGGCTGAACCTGCTGACGCCCCGGGGCGACCTGGTGCAAGCGGAGATGTACAACCGTCTGTTCACCCTCCATGGCGTGCTCATGGTCTGGTTCTTCCTGATTCCGTCAATCCCGAGCGTCCTCGGCAATTT
>JAFAUY010000029.1 GCA_019243005.1 Verrucomicrobiota bacterium
ACCGTAGTTCGGGCCGATCTTGTTACGGTCAAGGATGATCGTTCCGGAATCCAGGCGATACGCCCCGGAAAGGATCTTGATGAGGGTGGACTTGCCGGCGCCGTTCTCGCCTAACAAGGCGTGCACCTCCCCTTTATAGAGATCGAAGTTAACATCCTTAAGCACGGGCACCCCGTAAAATGCCTTGCGGATGTTTTGGAGCTGTAAGATAAAATCCACGATGGCTTTCTCCGGGGATGGCGTCGGCGTTGGCCGAGAATATAGGAAATTCCCGGGCTAAGATCAATCCCCGGTGCTGACCGCGGGGGGCCGATGCCGGTCCAAAAGGCGGCAGCGCTTTTTCGGCAACGATTACGAGCCTTGATCGCGCCCGACGGCAAAACCGGCGAGAACGACGAAACTCGGGTTCCGCCCTCATACGAGGGGCGATTCGTGCCTTCCTCAGAACCGCCGCGCCGGCACCGGGGGCTTGCTCGCCACGAGCATGCGCTCGGGGCTTTACTCGCATAAAGCATTTCCCTATGGTGTCGCGGGGATGTTTTCTACCGGTTACCCTCGCTATGAAAAGCACACTGTTTAAGTTTGCCGCCTTTGCCTCCTGCATCGCCCTTCACCCGCCGGCCCTGGGCAGTCACGCTGGGGGTAACCACCAGGACCTCCTGCCCGGCCGCTTCGAATGTCCGGCTGGGACAACGGTTACGGCAAACCGGACCTGGAGTGAATTTACGAGCGGCCGCATCATTGAGACGCAGACGATGCTCGGGCGGCACACCGCAACCGAGTACCAGCGCCGCATCGCGGAGCAAAACGCAAAGGTTTTCTTCAAGCAACTTACACCGGCGAAACGAGCGGTGCTCAGGGAAAAGCACGTCCGAACCGTTCTGATCCCGACCGTTCGAAGCCAGCAGACCTCGCCCAAGGCCAAGGCGGTCATGATGCGCTTTTCCATGCAGGAAGAAACCTTGGTCGACGCGGAGGTTTACGAGTTCCAAACCCAGCCGCCGGCCGGAACGGTTGCACGCTACACGGGCAGCGATCCGGAATACGTCGGCCAATGATCTGCTTGGTCTGAACGCCCGCAGATCTCAAATGTCATTGCAGGGGCCCGTGGCCTGAAACCGGCGGAGCCACGCGCGGTTGGCAACGTAGGTCAGATCCAGGGGAACGAAATCCGCTTCGGGCACCAGCGGCCGTTTCTTGCCTTGAGCGATGCTCCACGGGAGCACTGCCACGGATGCGTAGGTAATGGTGTCCATGATTCTGTGACGTGTTTGCCGGGATTATTTTATTCATTTATTATGACGAACGAGGCGGCGGGCTTGAGACCATGGCATCGCATTTGTTTTATTTGCGGTCGATCACCACGTACGCAGGCCTGGCCTTTCGATCGACGGCCACGCCCGCGGCGGGCCCGGCCGCCGGTGCAAAGCAGGAGTGCGTGGGCCGCCGAATCCTTGATGAGTTCATGAGTAATGTATATGAGAAGAATCGTGATCGCCGCCCTAGGGGCAGCCGTAACGCTCGGCAGCCTGCCCGCGCGCGCAGCGGACGAGCAGACCTCCGTTCCTGAGCGCATCAAAGAAGCTGCCCGTGAGGCGGGGGATGCTTTGCGCCGCGGCGCCGATGCGGTCGCGCAAGGGGTAACCCAGGCTTGGGATAAGACGGAGGCCTACCTTTCCGATGATCCCGTCACCTACCGGCAGGGCGCAGCCAGGACCCTCCAGGAACTCGGCGGCGAACTGGCGCAACTCCGGCAACAGTCGGCGGCGGTGGCCCCGGAGCGCGCGTATTATCAGACCCTGTTGGCCGCCCTTGAACAAATGCGGCAGTATGCCGTCCAGCAACTGGCGGCCCTGAGCCCGGAAACCATCCATGCAGGGCGCGAAGGCGCTCGCCGGGGATTGGACAACACGATGCGCTACCTCGAAGGACACGTCGACCTCGCGCGTGCCGAGTTGCGGGACCTTGTCGGTACCACCTCGCGCTGACTGGCGCGCCCCCCTACCCTGCGGCGCGCATCGTCGCCAACCGGTGGTTGCAGCGCCCGGGTTCAAAGGTGTGCGGAACCTGCCGGGATGCGTCCTCCAGGCTGGCCGGGTGGATCCGCGTCCCAGTCTTGAGGGAGGCGGCTTGTGTGCAGAAATTGTCACAGAACAAAATCTTGCCTTTGCAAGGCGCGCCCGCTCAAATCGGGCTCTTCCTTAACTAAGACCCGATCCGGTCCGGTTACGGCTGCGTCGGAAGCGCCGGCGCGTTGAGGCCGGATCCCGGGAACGGGCTTCAACCAAACAACGAGAGAGTGAAGATAAGATTAACCACCCGAAACGGACTTGCCGTGGCGGGGTACTTGGCTGCTTTGGCGGTCAGCCCCGCGTTTGCGACCGATCAGGCCCTGCTCGATGCTTTAGTCCGCAAAGGCATCTTGACGGACAAGGAAGCCCAGCAAATCGAGGAGGAGGTTTCCAAGGAACCCGTGGCTCCCGCTCCCGGAACTGAGAGCAAGATCAAGCTGGGTGATTGGGTCCAGGAACTCAGGCTGTACGGCGACATCCGGCTGCGCGGCCAATACGATACCGAGCAGCCCCAGATCCCGGCCGCCCCGCGTCAAACCAACTACCCTAACGTCAGCCAGCGCTGGCGCTGGCGCTTCCGCCTGCGGCTCAACGCCGACGTGCAGCTTGCCGGCGGCTGGTTTGCCGGGTTTGGCTTGCAGACGAACAATGCGGCCGATTCCGCCAACCAGACCTTCACCCAGGGGTTCGACAACTATAATATCTACATCAATAAAGCCTTTATCGGCTACTCCCCGGTTGAGGGCATCACGGCGATTGCCGGCAAGCAGGCCAACCCGTTCTACACGACCGACCTGTTCTGGGACCCGGATATTTTTCCCCAAGGCTTGGTGGAGCGGATTGACTTCCACAAGCTCTTTGACCTGAGCTTCGGCGAACCGGGTTACAGCAAGGAGGGCAAAGCCCCGGTGGCCCCGCCGCCTGAAGGGCCCCGCAACGCTCTGGAGCTGTCGTTGATCGCCGGGCAGCTGATCTTCTTCGACAACAATGAGTTCAACCAGGTCACGGGGGCGACCGGCAACATCAAGAATGACGCCTACGAGTTTGAGACCCAGTTGCTGGCGCGTCTCAAGCTTGGCAAGAACTTCAGCTTCACGGTGGCCCCTGCCGTGTTCATCACCAACGACGCCGAAGTCGGTTCGGCCGGCAACCCGGCCATCGCGCTGAACAACACGGGTGCCTTCAACGGCAACCAGCGTGACGAACTCATCCTGCTGGCGCCTGGGGACATCAGCTTCAAAATCGGCAAGCTGCCGGTCAAGCTCTACTGGGACTTTGCGTATAACACGAACGGCAACGACCGCTGGAACGACGTGTACGGGCCGCTGTTTAGCGACGTGACGTTCAATGCCGCGCGCACCGCCGTGACCGGTTTCCCGGCCAGCAGCCGGATTAGTCCGTCGTTCTCAGATAACCTGGCGTGGCTGGTCGGAATTCAGTTCGGCCAGAATAAGAAGCAAGGGGATTTATCGATTTTCGGCAACTTCCGCCAGATCGGCTTGACGTCGATCGACCCGAACATCAACGACTCGGATTTCGCCGTCAGCAACCTGAACATGCAGGGCTTCAAGTTCGGCCTGGCGTATAATGTGACCGACTATGCGGTGTTCGCCGTGACCGGCTATATCACCTGGAACCTGACGCAGAACTTGTATGGCGGGGCGGCGAACAGCCCCTCCAACATCACGGGGGCCGGCATTGCCCATGACACCACGGCCGACACCTTGCAAGTCGATCTGAACGTTCAGTTCTGACCGGGCCCCGACGGGTATAGGCTGGCGACAGGAAAGGATTGCGGGCGCGGGACCCAAGGTAGCCGGTCAGGACCTTGGGCCCCCGACATGGGCGGCCGATAATGGGCCAGCGCTGGACGGGCAGGCAACTGCTCCGGGTAAGCGGACCGAAGACTACATTTCCGGCCGTTTTGGCCGAGCCGCCAAGTAGTTTTCTTTACTTGGCGTTCTGCCTTTTGACCTTGCGCATCTTCTGGCTGGTCATGATGCATCGCTCTGACCGCCGCCGCACACCCGGACTCACCCTGACCCGCGTCGATATTGATCTGATCTGCTCGATCAGCTCGTCAAAGACAAACCGTGATCGGCTCGCAGCACAAAGAGCTATCAACGTACCCAAGTAAATTGCCCGGCCAGGCGGCTACCTTGCTCGCGCCCATGGTCCTAGCCTGGGCGATCAGGTGATCGTTGTTGACCAAATAAGCCCGGTATGTACCTTGCTTTCAGGCAAAATATCTAACAACATGAAAATAGTGAAACGTACCTGTTTGCGATTACTCTGGGCGGCGGCCGCGGTGTGCTTACTGGGAGAGAGCGCATGCTCCAGCAGGAGTGATACAGCCGGTAACAGGACCACCCCGCACAATCAAGGCGGCGGTCCGGCACCATACAATCCGGAAACCGGCCGTTACCAGAGACCTTGGCCCCTTGGTTCGGAACAGAATCGGGCACAGTAGTTTCCTCGCCTCGCCTCGCCAGCACGAGGGTGCTGAGGCAAGGAGAACATCGCCTACGGACTGCGGATCAGCGGGATACGCGGCTGGCTTGTTGCGGGGTTGAGCCGGTGGCGCCGGGCACTGCTGGAGAAACAGCAAAACCGCTATGACCGATTCTGTTCCGAACCCAAGGGCCAAGGCCTTAGGAAGCGGCCGGTTTCCGGATTGTACGCTGCTGGAGCTCCGTCGCTCGAATTGTTCGTGGCCGTCCCGCTGCCGGCGGTATCACCAATGCTGGAGCATGCGCTCACTCCGAGTAGGCACGCCGCGGCCGCCGCCCAGAGGAATCGCAGGCAGGTATTGTTCAGTAACTTCATTAAGAGACTTCCCTTCTGTTTAAATTTGCAGTCCAGAATTCCTATCACGGATCACCGTTGGTTCCATAGTTCAAAAGGGTGATTCTTGACGCCTCACATGGGGCATTCCAACACCATGCGATCAGGTCGTAATGAATCGCTCCTCCCGGCCACTGAATGCCCGCAGAGAAACGCCAGCGTGAACGGACGAATCGGAACCAGCAGACTACCTACCTGGCTCTTAAGAGGGTGAGGTGACGGGAACAGCGCTGCTGCGCAGGAACTAGGCACCTGGGGTGCTAATCTATGGCAGTCCCGACATGAAGTCGTTACAGATTGGTCTTCCAATGGCGATACGCATAGTGTAGCGTCCCACGTCATCTCCGGAACTCCAACAAGCTCAACCGCAACCGCCAACTCAAGGTTTAAGCATGAAAATCCTCGTACAATCGCTGGCTGCAGCGAGCGTCGTAACTCTGATCGCAAACGCCGGTCCAACCCTTGTT
>JAFAUY010000039.1 GCA_019243005.1 Verrucomicrobiota bacterium
GCTGCTGCTGTTGCAACCCGGCGCGGTCACCACGCCCGGGACAGGCGAAGCCAATTCCGCGGCCGGCAACCCGCAGCGGGCGATCACCGTATTTCAGAACGGTGTATCTTCGCAAGCCAACAACACCAGGATCGACGGCGCGTTAAATGCATACCCGTGGCTGCCGGTGAACATCGCTTACGTGCCCTCGCCGGAGGCCATTCAGACCGTCGCCGTCAGCACGAATGCCTACGATGCCGAGCAGGGGATGGCCGGCGGCGCGGCAGTGAACGTCGCCATCAAGACCGGTACGAATGACTTGCACGGCTCGTTTTTCGAGCGCAATACCAACAATTCTTTCGACGCCATCAACAACGTCTTCACTCGCCCGGGCCGCCTTTCCAAGAACATCCAGAACCAGTTCGGATTTACTCTTGGTGGCCCGGTGTGGATTCCGAAAATCATCCACGGTAGAGACAAGCTGTTCTGGTTCATGTCTTACGAGAGCACCCGGCAGGTGCAGTTCGCCGGTTCTCCCAATCTGACGCTGCCCACCGCCGCCATGCGCACCGGCGATTTCAGCGCGACCGGCGTGGTAGTCTACGATCCCCTCACCGGCAACTCCGACGGCACGGGACGCACGCCGTTCCTGAACAACATGATTCCCACGTCTCGCATCTCTCCCGCCGCCGCCACGCTTACCGGACTGCTGCCTTCTCTAACCAGGCCCAACGTGTTTGTCAACAACTACGATGCGTACGGCGCCACGTCGTACACCGTGGATCGTTACGATTGGAAGGCCAACTACAATCCCAACGACAAGGCCATGCTGTGGGGCCGCTACAGCATCTCACCAATGGATATCGTGGCGCCCCTGGTTCTCGGTAAAGCCGGCGGCGATGCTTTCAACGGCGGCAATCCGGGCCACGCGGGCGGCCGTATCCAGGTGGCGGCCATAGGCCTGACCTATAGCGCCTCGCCCAATCTGCTTTTCGACGGAAACGTCGGCTACACCCGGCAGAACATCGGCGCGAATGGCGATCCTTTGGATGGCGATTTCGGAAGCGACGTGCTTCATATTCCGGGAACGAACGGCCCCGGTCCGGATTACGCAGGCATTCTCGCCTTCCAGGTAGCCGGCATTGCAAATATCGGGAATGCCAGCACCGGCAGCCCATTCCGATTCCGCGACAACCAGTACACGAGTACAATCAACGTCACCCACATCAGAGGTGCGCATAACATCCGCGCCGGTTTCGAATACGACAAAGCCGGCCTCAACCATTTTCAGCCGCAGGGCGGCACTTTCGGTACCGCCCGCGGTACGTTCGGCTTCGATGGTTCGTTGACGGCCCTCAAAGGCGGCACAGCCATCAACAACGCTCCCCCAGGCAGTCCGCTGCCGTCGAGTCCGGCCAATTCCTGGGCCCAATTCCTGCTTGGATTCCCATCCCGCGCAGGCAAAGTGACTCAGGTGGTCGATCCCATCGCGCTGCGCTTCTCGACCTGGGCTTTCTATGTGCGCGATATGTGGCAGGTGACGCCTAAACTGACTTTCGATTACGGCTTGCGGTGGGAGTATTATCCCATCTACTCGCATGACCACTACGGCGCAGTTCGTTTCGATCCGATGACTAAGTTCATCTACGTCGGCGGCGAAAACGGCGTGCCGGAGCACGCTTATGCGAGCGCCAGCAAGAAGGGCTTTGGTCCGCGGTTGGGTGTGGCTTACCGGTTGACTGAAAAAACAGTTGTCCGCGCCGGATACGGCATCAGTACCGATCCCGACAATATGCGTAACCAACGCAATCAATACCCATCCATCGTCAATCAGGATTACAATCCGGCGAACACATACCAGTTCATTAGCTACGCGGGGGTTCCGAACTCCGATGGATCCACCCGAGTGTCGCTCGCCGACGGCATTCCGGCCCCGACATTCCCGGACATTACGGTGGGTATCATCAAACCCTCATCGACAGCTTCCCCGACCACCTATCTGCCGAGCACAAGCACCGTCACATTCCCGGCCTATTTCAATCGCGGATATTACGAAAGCTGGAACTTCACCATCCAG
>JAFAUY010000240.1 GCA_019243005.1 Verrucomicrobiota bacterium
CCGGCAAGGCCGCGAATCTCCAGGAGGTTGCCGCCTTTGGGCAGCCATTTGGCGAGGTGTTCAACCTCCTGGTCGCCGTAATCCTTGAAATCGACCACCACGCGCCAGGCGCAAGGCTCGGTGACGATCCCGTCAAACGAGACGACCACGATGCCGGCGTCGCAGGCCTGCTTGATGGCGCCGTTCAACGCGTCCGGTGAAGAGGCGTCGATAACGATCGCGTTATAGCCCTGAAGAATCAGGTTCTGGATCTGGGCCGCCTGGGTGGGCACCTCCTTGTCGGCCGTGGTGAACACGTCGGCCGCGGCCACGATTCCGTCGGCCACGGCTTTCTTGGTGACGATGTTATAACTCTTCAACATGGCTTGCCGCCAGGAATTGCCGGCATAGTTGTTGGAGAACGCGATGCGCATCTTCTTGGTGTCTGCATGAGCCGCACCGATCAACGCGATGCCCGTCACAACCGCCAGCCACGTTTTGCCGCAGGTACCTTTTTTATTCATTGTCTAATCTCGCCGGGTAGATGGTTGAGCCATGTTTCCTAACAATCACCGGCCGTAGCAAACGCGTGGTACAGGCTCCCTCGCTCAAACGCGGCAAGAGTCGCCACGTTTCGGGTCATCGTCAGAAAAGCCAAATTGGCACACTGGGGGGAGCCACCCTCGACCAGCAGGGGTGCTTCGAGCGCGGCGTTAAGCGGTCAGTTTACCGCGAAAAACGAGTTAAGCAAGCCAGTCGCGCAACATAGGCTCGTTCGTCCGGTCCGAACCACGGCGGATTGCCGGCGCTTGCATTTTCGCCCATGCGCGCAGGTCGCGAGGTCGCCGGAATCGCAACCTGGCACCGCGGATCACTCAGAATCCATTTCAGCAGGGCTTGAGCCCAGGAGGTCACACCAAAAGCGGCTAAAGGATTGAGGTTGGCCTCAGGCTGAATTCGTCGCATCAGGCTACCTTCACCGAAGGGCCGCATGACCACCACGCCGTGGCCTTCTGCCGGTGAACACGCCCAAACCTTGGTGGCTACGATCGCCGTTTCTCTTCGCCCCTGAAGCGCTTGCCCCAGCACACGCTCGGCCTCTCCGTACATCGGAGACGAGTCGAAGAAGTTTGCCCCGGCGGCCAAGGCATGATCAACCACCGCGCGGCAAGGAAGAGCGGCTGGACGAGCCGCGCAACTTTGATCACCGTTGCCGCGAATGCACCCTGCGCTTTACCGGTGGTTCGGCTAGCCGAAAGTTAGTACCGGCGTTTGTACGGAGGAGGTTACCCGAATCATTTCTCGCTGGAAACGGTTGATCCGAAAAAAGGCGTTCAATGCGGCAATCTATGACGCCCGGTAACCAACCGATGCGGTGGACGGCCAAAACTTACCCGTCGAGAAAGACCGTGCTCGGTTATGAAGGTGGCATGCGATCAAGTCTGAGCGCCAGAGAAAGAACTTTTGCAACAGAGCGGTGCCGGCGGGGTTTAACCTAGAAACCGGCCCACGCTTATGACGCATTTTACAAACCTAACCCGCACCGCAACGCTCGGGGCAGTGGCAACGCTGGCTTTTACCGCTTGCACGGAAACCGTTGTTTACCGATCCCCCCGCCCTTACGGTCCGCCGCCACCGCCGCCCCCCGTGGCTGAGTACCGTCCCCCAGGCCCGGCCTATCCGGTCGTCTGGGTGCCTGGTCACTGGCGCTGGAACGGTTACCGCTACATTTGGGTCCGAGGGCATTACCGTCCTGCCTGAGCCGCTGCAAGGGTCGGGGGTTAGTCGAGCGCCGGTCCCGGGGGAACGGCTTCGGCACGACTTTCAGTCGGGACGGCGCCGGAACCACTTAGAGCATTTCTGGAACAGAAATGGACCGGCACCTCATTATTCCTTAGCGCCGCCCGAGGTCAAACCGCCGACGATAAACTTCTGGCATAACAGGAACATGACGGTGATAGGCAGGCCGCTCAAGACCGCCAGAGCCGAAAAGCGGCCCCAGAGTTTTTCATGTTCCGCCAGAAAGGAATTGGCGCCGACCGCCAAGGTCCAGTTACTGCGGTCCTGGAGCACAATCGAGGCCACCGGGTATTCGGACATGAACGCGATGAATGAGAGGATGAAGACCACGGCAAAGATGGGCAGACTCATCGGGAGCAGGATCCGGATGAAGGTCTGGAACTGGGAGGCGCCGTCAATCCGGGCCGATTCCTCCATGCTTTCCGGGATGGTCTCGAAATAGCCTTTGATCATCCAGATGTAGCCCGAAATCCCGCCGAGATAGACCAGGATCAGACCCGGTTGCGTATTAAGCCCGAGCCACCGGACGTATTGGCCCAGAAAATCCAGGATGGAGTAAATCGCGACCAAGGCGAGCACCATCGGGAACATCTGCAGGATCAGCAAGGTGCTCAAGGTAACTGACTTGAATTTGAATTTCAGCCGGGCAAAGGCGTAGGCCGCCGTCCCGGACAGGAGAATGATGCCGACGGAAGCGATGGACGACACCTTGATGGAGTTCCAGAACCAGAGCAGCGGCGGAGTTTCGGCCTTTACCACATGGGTTTCGCCGGTGGCCGGATTGGCGATTTCTTCATAAGGAACGCCGAGGACGTACTTCCAATGTTCAAGACTAACCTTGTCGGGCAACAAACCGCTCGGGGCGTAATTGCCGCGACGAAAGGAAGCCGAAACCACCATGATGTAAGGCACCAGGACCAGCGCCAGCAGGCAGATCAAAATGACGTGGGAAATCGCCTGGCGGATCCCGGCCTTTTGTTCCGGCTTGATTTTGCGGGCCGCGGCTCTCGGCGTGGAAACCACCGGTTGTTCCCCTACCCCAGCCGCTGCTTTCACGTCCGACGCGGCCGATTCCTTGTTTGCAGCCGTTATTTGCGGTTCGGGAGGTAAGCGTTTCATATTTTCACCTGCCTTGCGGTCAACTTGAGATTCACCCAGGCCAGGATCCCGACCAGGATAAACAGGAGGGTGGCGATCGCGCCGGCCAGTCCGTAGTTCGTGCCGGAATCCCGGAACGCGATGTTGTAGGTGTAAGTCACCAGCAGATCGGTTTCACCGGCCGCCCCGCCGACCATCTGCGGACCTCCGGCGGTCAGGAGGTAGATGAGGTTAAAGTTGTTGAAATTAAACGCGAATGTAGAGATCAGGATCGGGATCATGGGAGGCAGCACCAGCGGCAGGGTCAGCTCGAAAAAGTCGATTCTCGCGTTGCTACCGTCGATGGCGCTGGCCTCGTAAATCCCTGACGGGATGGACTGCAGCATGCCGGTGCAGATCAGCATCATGTACGGATAACCCAGCCAGAGGTTCACCAGCAAAATCATTGCCCGCGCCCCCCAGGGGTTGGTCTCCCACGCCGGAGCGAAGCCGAAGACCGCTCGCAGCACCTCGTTGATCGCGCCAAACTCCTGGTTGAACAACCCTTTCAAAATCAGGATCGAGAGGACCCCCGGAACGGCGTAGGGCAGGATGAAGAGGGTGCGGTAAACCTTCCGAAACCGGAGGTCTTTCTGTTCGAGGATGACCGCCAGGAGCATGCCGACGGCGAACGTCAGGAAGGCCGACGCCGCTGAAAACGCCACGGTCCAGAGAAAAATCCTCACAAACGGAGCGGCGATGCGCGGGTCGGTGAAGATCCGGGAATAATTTTCGAACCCGCTGAACGTCCGAAATCCGACGCCGACCCTTTCCCCCTTATCATTGACGAAAAAACCCTGTTTGTAATCGGGCCGGATGACGGTCCCGTCCTTTTTATTGGTGAGCGAACCGTCCGGGTTCTGCGCCCACAGCCGTTCCCGCGCCGTGAAATTGGTCAACCCGGCCATGGCGACGAGCGTATCATCGGGCATGACGAAGGCACGCCCCCGCAGCGGTGACAGGAGCCTGGCCCGGTTAATCTGGACGATCGTCATCGGTTTGCCCTGAACCTGGTCGCTGGCCGATAAAGCATTGAGCTTTACGGGTTCCGGCGGGGGTTTGGGTTTCGGGCTGACGATGAGCTCGAAAGGATCGGAGGCAAACCGGCGCGCCGGATTCTTTTCGTCCTCCACGTATAAAATGTAGGTGCCGTCATCCTGGGCGTACAACCGGTATTTGTACGAGACGGCGTTGGGGAGCGTATACGTTTCGTTGCGAAAGAGCGCAACGCAACGGTCGAAAAGAAGCAGGTTCTGCGAGCTGTACCTGGTGAACCCGATGTAAATCGTGTAGACAAGCGGTAAAAGCACGAAGAGGCCGAAACCGATAAATCCCGGGAACAGGTACCGGAACGTGGTCGCCGAGGCGTTGAGGTAAATGAAAACCCCAAGGCAGGTTACCACCAACACGGCAAACGCGATCAAAACGTTGCCGGTCCGGTAAAGCACAAAAGCCAGGTAGAGCCCGGCCAGGGCGAGCAGCCCGGTCAGGATGTGGCGGATCGGAAAACCAGTATTCACGGCTAGCCTTCCATCAAGCTTATGGCGTATTTCGGGCCAACCTGAGCGGCAGCCCCGCCCCGGGTGATGATTGTGAAAACAAGTTTCATCGAGCGAGGGAATCCTCCAGGTTTTTCTTGGCGTCCCTCAATGCGATTTCGGGAGTGCTCCCCCCATTGGTCGCGATCTCAAACGCCGCCTGCATCGAACCCCAGAACTTGCCCATCTGAGGAATGTTGGGCATCACCACGCCATTCTGACAGTTCTCGTAAGTGACCTTGATGAATGGGTCTTTGGCCGCCATTGCATCGGCCAGGGATTTTACGGCCGGCACCCCGAGCGGCGCGTCGGCGTCGATCGCCTTCAGGCCGTCTGCGGTGCAGACGTATTTTTCGAGAAATTGCACCGCAAGGTCGGCGTTCGGACTCGAGCGGTTAACCATGGCCGAGAAAACGCCGACGAACGGCCGGCCAGGATTCCCTCCCACCCCGGGCAAGGGTGCGAGGGCAAAATCGACGCCGCTCTTGCGGAGGTTTGCCCAACTCCAAGGTCCGCTGATCATCAGGGCCAGTTCGTTGGTGCTCATTTTCTGCTCCATGATCGACTGCGTCGAGCCTTTGGGCATAATGCCGCTCTTGATAAGGTCCACGATGGCCTGCAAACCTTGCAGGGCGGCGGGGCTATCGACCCCGGTGTCCCTGATGTCGTAACCGCCTTGAACTTTCTTGAATGGGTACGCCCCGGCGCTGGCCAGAAACGGCCAACTGAAGTAAGGGGTGTCGTAGTCCCACATGATGGCGATCACCTTCGGGTACTTCGCCTTAAGCTCTTTATTGAAAGCAGCGAGTTCAGAGAGCTGGGCCGGCGGGTTGGCCGTAACGTATTTCTTGTTGTAGATCAAGGAAATCGCCTCAAGGGCGACGGGGTAACCCCAGATCTGATTCTTGTGTGTGACCGCGTCCCACGACATCGGGATAAAGCCCGCTTTGAAATCATCCTTAACGTCCAGCGGCCGTATCAGACCCGCATCGGCCCACTCGCCGATGCGGTCGTGCGCCCAGAAAAAGATGTCGGGACCCTTGCCGCTCTGGGCAGCCGACTGGAACTTATTGGTGATATCCTCCTGAGTTTCCACCTTGACGGGGGCTCCGATATCGTTTTCGAACTTTTTACCGAGCTCACCCAAGGCGTGATAACCGCGGTTATCGCTGATCCAGACGAGCAATTCGCCGTCGGTCCAGGCAAAAACCTGAACCGCCGAGAAGAGCACGAAGATTCCACAAAGGATTTTTTTGCTCATAACGGGGGTCAAACGTAGGGGGTTGGAGCGAAGCCGGCGCTGATCAAAGATAACCAGTTCGAGGGACGGCGGCAAGGCGGAGCAAGGGTAGGCTCAGCTATATATTCGGCGACCGCCCAAGCGTGGCGTAGCGTCGACGGATCGCGGGTTGGAAATACCTGGACTTTCGAGCCGAAAGTGGAAGATTCGCTCGTTGCCTCCCCTCGCTGCGGTTTAAATGACATCGCCATGCGCCAGATCTTAGACACCGAGGAACACGTTCAGATCCCGCCGATGATGTATTCTGATCCCTTTTACCGGATCACCTATCTGATCAAGGAGGAGATCCGGAAATACAAGTGGATTGAAGGAGAAAAAGGTCGGAAGCTCTCCTGGGAAGAGGCGCGCCGGGAGTGGACGGAGGCGCACCGCCAGAAATTCGAACAGTTCCTGATCGACACGCTATCAGTCGCTGCGGCGAAGGACGAAGCGGCGCGTGCGGATGAACAGCCCGCGGAAGAGCAGGGTGCACCACGGGGGCCGGTCGGCAGGTTGTCGCAGTTGCCGCGCCAGGCCGGCGGATAATGATTGATTCCACTCGTGCCGGGGATACATCTGCGAGGGCAGCTTTTACCTGTATTCACCGCGGGCTAACCCTGTTTGACCGGCACCCGTTTGAGTCGACTCGAACGCGCCCGTACCATGAGCAGGCCCTGATTTTCGGCGCGGCCGTGCCGCTGGTGTACACCCGGCAACCGGCGTGAGGCGTCTGGTCCGGGTCAGGTCGCGTACGAGGTGCCGCTGAAGCCGCGAACCCAAGCCTGGGTTATGGCATCCGTCTCAGGCACGCCCGCGCGAGTAGCTGCCTCGAAATGCGGCTGTCGCGGCCCGTATCTCACGGCGCAACTCCGCAACGCGCAGGGAAACCGGGGTGACGCTCCCGGTTTTGGGCTGCTCCATCCAGCGTTGAGCGGCAGCCTGCAACCGGCGGCAAGCGCCGGAAAGTCGAGCGGCTGCAACCTCGCTGAGCCCGGGATGGGCGAGCCGCTCCTGCAGTTGCCGTTGAGCTTCAGCCAACTCGGCCAGGGCGATCTTCTCCTCGGATACCCGGCGCAGCTTGTGCGTCAGGCCAACTTTGGACAACGTCCAGATGATCCACTTGGTGGGGTCGATCTGCCAGGGCTTAACCCCGTTGCGGTAATCGTGTTGAAATTCGTGGTGGTAGTTATGGTACCCCTCCCCGAGCGTCACGATGGCCATCAGCCAAGAGTCACGGGCACTGCACCGGGACGAATACGGGCGCGTGCCGAGGTAATGGCAGAGCGAATTGATGCAGAAGGTGCAGTGCTGCAGCACCACCACGCGGGCTACGCCTGCGATCAGAAAACCACCCAGGGCTGAAACCCAGCCTCCCCAGGCGAGCCCGAGCAGGGCGGGTACAATAAAGCCGACGAATGCGCCGATCCAATGGATGTGACGATGTTGCCAGCGTACCAGCGGATCCTTTTGTAAATCAGCCACGTTGTCGAACGGGGGCGGTGGATCCAGCTTGAACAGAAGCCAGCCGATGTGGGCGTGAAAAAGGCCTTTGGAAATGCAGTAAGGGTCCTGGTCGTCATCGTCCACGTGCTTGTGGTGGCTGCGGTGTTCACACACCCACAAAAGCACGGAGTTCTCAAACGCAGCGGCACCGAAGATGAGGGTGAAGAGCCGTACCGTCCAGTGGGCCTGGAAGGCCAGATGGGAAAAGAGCCGGTGGTACCCGAGCGTGATGGAAAAACCGCACGCGAAGAACATCGCAAAGAAAAGCGCGATTTGAAACCGATCGATGCCGAACCGCCAGATGTAGGCGGGTACAGCCGTCAACGAGAGCAGGAACGTTCCAATCAGGAACGAACTGATGAGCCAATTAACCCGGTGAAAAGGGATGCGTGAAAACATGAGGTGGTTTGAGGATCGACCTGAACCGGCAACAGGATCAATCAGGCGCCTGGGAAATCCGGTCACAGTGCATGGCGCCTATCCTTTCCACGGGCATAGGCAAACGGCCAATGAAAAGTTTGGCAATCGGCGTTTAGCGTTCGGCGACGCCGTCTCGCCATGGTCATCCTGGCATCGCCGTGGCCGTTTGGCAATTCTTCGCACCCGGGCGGACTTCCCGGCTCTCGGTCGCCGGACGGCGGCGCTCGAACCCCGAACGCC
>JAFAUY010000089.1 GCA_019243005.1 Verrucomicrobiota bacterium
GGTTGCTGGGCATTGCGATGAGCTTGAACGAGGACCTCCATCGCACACTCGTCCGGCCGGTTACCAAACCGCTCACCTTCACTTACATCCCCAAGCTGGCTCACCCCTGGTATGACGAGGTGAAACGCGGGATTGAGGATGCCATCAAGGAAGTGAAGAAGGAAGGCATCGAAGTCGACTACGTTTGGGATCAAACGGCCCAGGCCGAGGTCGACGAACAGAACCGCAAGATCGAAGCCGCCATCGCTCGCAAGCCGGATGGGTTGTGCGTAGCCGCCTTGGATCCGGTGACCAACTCCCAGGTGCTCGACGAGGCTCTCAACGCCAACCTTAACGTTCTGACGTTCGGTCAGTATGCCGGGCCCAAATACCCCTTCGTTGGCCGTCGCAACGACTTGGCCGATGGGTACGATCTGGCCAAATACCTGGCCGAAAAGCTGGGCGGCAAGGGTAAGGTGGCCGTCCTGTCCGGAAGCTTGACCGCCCCCGACCACCAGGGGCGCGTGCAAGGATTCAAAAAAGCTTTGGCGGAGTACCCGGACATCAAAATCGTCTTCGAGCAACCTGACAACGACAATCTCGAGCAGGCGGTGTCAATCACCGAGAGCGCCTTGCAGGCGCACCCGGACCTTAACGGCATCTTGTGCTGCAACGCCAGCAACCCGATCGGGGCGGCGCGGGCCGTAACCAGGGCCGGCAAGGCGGGCGAGATCCTGATCGTGGGCATGGACAACCTTCCTGAAACGCTGGAACTCGTTAAAAAGAGCGTTATCCTGGCCACCAAGGTGCAGCGTCAGTGGGACATCGGCTACTGGAGCTTGCGTTACCTGGTCGCGATGAACCGGGGTCAGGCGATCCCGCAAGATCATGACACCGGCGCCACGCTGGTAACGGCCGAGCTACTTAGGTAAACGCAGCGGATTAAGAGCCATGAGCATCAAGGATCCTCCAGTCGGCACCACCACTGACCTGCCGGCCACGGCAGACACGCCGAAAACCGACGACCGCCCCAGCCCCGGAGGCATGGTCAAAGCACTCTTCCGCTGGGAAGCGAGTGGGGTGCTCATCGCGTTGATCGTGCTGTGCGCGCTGCTCGGCGTCGCTTCACCGAACTTCCTTTCATCTTACAACCTCACCGTCGTCATACGCGAGGCGTCCTTTGTGGGGCTTGTCGCTCTGGGACAAACGTTAGTGCTGCTGTTGGGCGGCATTGACCTTTCGGTGGGCGCAGCTGCAGCCCTCTCCGCCATCGTGGGATGCCTCTTTCTAAAAAACCTGGGACTGCCTCCCTGGCTCGTCATTCCCGCCACCGCCGTGTTTGGTCTTTTCCTCGGTTCAATCAACGGGTTTTTTGTTTCCGTCGTCAAACTGAACCCGTTTATCGTGACCCTGGCCACCTGGGAAATCTTTGCGGGCATGACGCTCGTCATCACCAAGGGTTATCCGATCCGTCCGTTGGGGCCGGCCTTTACCATCTATGGCCAAGGCCAGATCTTCGGCCTTCCCGGGCCGGTCTTACTCTTCTTCGTCGCCGCCGCGATCCTTGTGTGGGTGCTTAGCATGACCCGGTTCGGACGCAACCTTTACGCCATCGGCGGCAACCGGGATGCGGCTACCCTGGTTGGAATTCCGGTGTTACGGAACGAACTCCTCGTCTATGCGCTGGCTGGAATGTTCGCAGCGCTCGCCGGGATTATGTACGCGAGCCGGATGGACGCCGGTCAGCCGTCTGTCGGTGAAGGCTGGCTGATGAAAGCCATCACGGCGGCGATCCTCGGCGGCACTTCGCTAAAGGGAGGGCAAGGAACGATTCTCGGAACGGTCTTCGGCACTCTCCTGACGGCGGTTCTCGCCAACGGGTTATCGCTCATGAACGTTTCGGCTTACTGGGCGCGGGTCGTCGTCGGCGCGATCGTCCTGCTCGCCATTCTCGGGGACCTCTTGCGTCAGCGAGGGAAAAGCTGAGGGCGATTTGCTAGGAGATCGTCAGAGCATACTAAGCGCCTCAAAAGCCATCTCGTACGGAAACGCATGGTAAATAAGAACGAAAGCGTACATCGACGAAATCCGGGACCCACACAAGAATGGGCACCTTCGGTTAATCACACGGTTTGACGACATGGCAAACATCACAGCACCTACATCCAGTTTACAAGTAGCGCCTAGGGCAAGCGCGTTTTCGTTGCCAGAAAAGAGCAAAGCACTCGGTCTGTATGAATCGATGGTCCTCATCCGCAAGTATGAAGAGCGGATCTACTTTCTCTTTCTGGAAGGCCGCATCTCCGGCAGCATTCATCAATCGCACGGGCAGGAGGCCTGCGCCGTTGGCATGTTGTACGACACGCGGCCAACGGATTACATGGCCTCGACCCATCGGCCGGCGAGTCACGATCTGGCCAAAGGCGTCTCGCTCGATTCGATGATGTGCGAGATGTTTGCGAAGAGCAACGGCTGCTGCCGTGGGAAGGGTGGCGCCATGCACACCGGCGACATTTCCGTGGGCGCCATCCCGGCGAATGCGCTGGTGGGCAGCAACATCCCGATCGCCACGGGCATCGGCTTCTCCTGCAAAATGCGCAAGACCGACGACGTCGTCATCTGCTTTTTTGGGGATGGCGCCAGCAACGAAGGCGCCTTTCACGAAGGGATCAACGGCGCGGCCATTTGGAACCTGCCGGTAATTTTCGTTTGCGAAAACAACCTCTATGGCGCTTCCACGAGCGTCAAGGCAACGATGAAGATCGAGACCATCGCCGAGCGTGCGGCTTCTTACGGTATTCCCGGTGAGCGCATCGACGGCAACGACGTCCTTGCCGTCAATGATGCGGCCACCAGGGCAATCGCGCGTGCGCGTCGAGGCGAAGGCCCGACGCTGCTTGAGCTCATGACCTACCGCATCGCCGGTCACTCG
>JAFAUY010000427.1 GCA_019243005.1 Verrucomicrobiota bacterium
GCGAGGATCTCGCGGCGCTGTCGGCCGACCTGCGCGCGCCTGCGCTCGATCTCGGCCCGGATGAAATCGATGTCCGGCATGTCGTCCCTCCTCTCGAAAGATCACAAAAGAACAAAAGACGAACATTCATGCAAGTCGCACGTTGGCAGTAAAACTACGGAGGTGACTATGGCTGACAACACGCAGAAGGACCCGAAGGATTGGGTGTCGGGCGACGACCCGATGACGGGCGCCCAGGAGTCTTATCTGAAGACCCTGGCCGAGCAGGCCAACAAGCCGGATCCCACCGAGCAGGATCTGACCAAGGCGGAAGCCTCGGAACTGATCGACAGGATGAGGCAGAAGGCGGGCTTACAAAAATAGGAACGGACTGCCGGCTGCGCCGTTGACTCGCCGATTGGTATGATGAGGGAGAAATCCGACAGAAGTATCAGTCAAAAGCCCCGTCAGTTACCCGGTAACTGGCGGGGTTTTGATTTGAGATTGGGGAGATGCCCATGTACGCGCTCTTTGACGGCAGGACCCAGATCGGCAGCGCATTCCCGACCGAGAAGGAAGTCTGGGAGGCGGCCCTGATCGATGGCCTTGTGACCGATGTCCCCGTGGCGGACGAAGCCGGCGGTCAAATTCTTCCCCGAGGCTATCATGTCGAGCAGGTCGAAGAGACCTATGACGCCAAGCCGGACTGGAAGCTTCCGCGCGAGATTTCCTGAACGGTGAACGGACTCTCACGCGCGCATCTTCGCTACTTGATCGGCGGACTGTCGTAGACATATGGCTCTGCCATCTTGTTCTCGGGAGGCTGCGAACCTGCCCCATAGACGCGTAAAGCACGCCTTCGCTTCGTCAACTTGTAGGTTTGAAACGCCGCTTGGAATTCGGTGTAGTGGTCAGCCGCATTGAACCACTCGGCTTCCGCCACATACACTTTCCCCTCCTGGGAACAGCCGCGCCCGCGTTCTGATTTTTCGATCGAGGTCGCGGTAACGCAGGCGCAGAAGGCAGGGAAAAAAATCTGCAAAGTCGATCCCAAATCCTCCCAGTGAGTTTCAAATCGCGAGAGGTGATCAAGACTCCTGCTCGTCTGGCCTTCGTCGTTTTTCGGCATGAGTCTCGAGGATTCGCGCTTTCGAATGTGGGAGCGGGACGCCCGATATCGCGGCCGGGCGCCTCACCAACAGAACCCGCGAATCCCTGCGTGTACTCTCTTACGGATTCGGGGCATGCCCGCAGACGGACATGCCCCGATTTCTCGTTTCAGATCGCAGGAGGCGAAATTATCACCGCGTCAGAAGTGGACGGTGGTGCGCAGACCAAGAACGAAGGCATTATTGGTCTTGATGCCGGCGGCGTTGAAACCGCGCCCACCCGGATTGATCACGTACTGGGCGTCGAACTTGAGGTTCATCCAGCCGGTCGCCTGCCATCCGTACCAGGCTTCGATCGGGACTTCGTTGCCGCCTGCGTTCGGGCTGAGGGCAGCCGAATTCACGTGAGTCGTGCCAACCGCGAAGCCGACTTCGTCCTGGGGACGCCAGGAGAACGTACCGGTGTGCTTGACGCCCCAGGCGATCTGGTAGTCCTGGAACGCGGTCCGGTGATCGGCGACGGTCGTGTTGAGGAAGGTATACCAACCTAGCGCGCCGGGGCCATCGACGGTCAAGCGCTGCAGGATCGACTCATAGACGCCGTAGCGGCCCCTTTGATCGCCGAGGTTCTGGTCCGGAACACCACCGACGCCTGGGATGGTCCTGATGATTCCCGGCAGGCCGCCATCGATCGTCGAGGCGTTGTCATACCAGCCGCCGAACCGCCAGGTGCCGTTCAGCGGACCGCTCGGCGACCAGACCAACTCCACCGGCACCAACACGCCCGAGGCGGGGTTCGAGCCAGGGTAGCCCGGCAGGAAGTAGGTGCTGGGCTGCGATGTCGTCAGATAACCCGGATTGGCGTCATAGACACCGACCGAGATCTGCACTTCCTTGGTGATGTTGTAGTGCGCGACACCGGCCCATTGGCTCACCGGCCAGTTATAGATGTAGCCACCCTGGATGTTGCCGGGCTGGCCGCCGCAGAAGGTCAGATTGATGAACTCGCAGAGGCCGAAGAAGAAGTCGGAGCCGACAGGAAGACGGCCGCCCTTCAGTTCAAGACGATTATCGAAAAGCTTTTGCGAGTAGTAGAGTTCGGTCAGGCGCAGGATGTTGCCGCGGCCGAAGA
>JAFAUY010000067.1 GCA_019243005.1 Verrucomicrobiota bacterium
AGTCGATCACTCAGAATGAGCTGGAAGCAGCCCAAATCAACGAGGAAGCCGCGATGGGGTGGGACTGGGGCCCCTGGGGCATCTGGTGGTAGGCGACCCAAGGTGAGTCCTCTTTGCCCCGGAGGGGCAGTCGAGCGCAGCCGGGACCTTCACCCCCTGGGCAGAATGCCCCTCTGGGGCTTGCGTCCCGTCGGGACGCGGGGACGGGGCGCACCACACCACGCCTTGCTATCGTCCCGACGGGACGGATCGCCTTTTCGAGGAACCACCCGGCACGGAAGGGCCGCGCTACTCTCGATCGTTCCTCCGCGCCTGCCCCTCCGGGTTAAAGGCCGATGTGCCGGGCTGCTTTCGATCGCCCCCGGCGCAAAGAGGGTCGTGACGAGTGGCAAAGCCGGGTTTTTGCCGGTAAGCTGCACCGCCATGAAGACCGGCGACTCTGTGACCCTCCTGGACCAGTACGTGATGGCAGCGCTGCCCACGATGTTAAACATCAACAACGGCGATATCCCCGATGCGGTGACCGACGCTTTTGAAACCGGCCTGGAGCTATTGCGGCGGCGCGACGAATACCACCGGCGCGCCGCTGAGTTTTCCACGCTTTTGGCACCGGGCGACGAGACGGGCGGCACGGGAAAGGAGGCAAAATAAGAGAGTGGAAGGTGTGCGAGAACCGAGGGCGATAAGGTGAAGCGCCGGGCCTTCCGCACACCTTTTCCTCGACCTTTTCGACAGAGAGCGGCTTCAGCAACGGGGACGGCCATGCCGGGCTTTTGCCGTGTTTTTCACCTGAGCCGTACCTGTCCTGTGATGGCCGCGATCTCGATCGGCATCGCGTGGGTTTCACCGCTGGTGAACGCGGCTGCAGACGATGCCGGGACGCGCGCGCGCCGGTTGGCGTCAGCGATGACGCTTGAGGAAAAACTCGATTACCTCGGCGGCATGAACAGCATGTCCATCCGGCCCGTGCCGCGCCTCGGGATTCCGGAGATCCGGATGTCGGATGGCCCGGTCGGAGTGCGCCAGTCCAAGCCGAGCACGCGCTATCCCGCGGGCGTAGCGCTGGCGGCGACGTGGCAACCGGAGTTGGCGCGGGCGGAAGGGGTGGCCATGGGCCGCGACTGCCGGGCCCGCGGAATCCACATCCTGCTGGCTCCGGCCGTCAATATCCATCGCGTGCCGGTTAATGGACGCAACTTCGAGTACATGTCGGGTGAAGACCCTTACCTGGCCGCCCGAATGGCCGTGCCTTTCGTGGAAGGAGTGCAGAGCCAGGGCGTCGTCGCGACGGTCAAGCATTTCGCCGCCAACAACCAGGAGTACGAGCGCAGGTCGATCGACGCCCGGGTCGACGAAAGAACCCTGCGCGAAATCTACCTGCCGGCATTTGCCGCCGCCGTGACGGAGGGCGGGGCCGGCGCCGTGATGGACGCCTACAACCGGCTGAATGGAGCATTCTGCACCGAAAACGCATGGTTGAACGAGCAGGTGTTGCGAAAGGAATGGGGATTTCCGGGACTGCTCATGTCGGATTGGGAAGCAACGCACAGCACGGTCGGGGCGTTCCAGGGAAAACTTGACCTCGAGATGCCTTCCGGACAGAACTTCAGCGTCGCACGGCTTTCCGAAGCGCTTGCGGCTCACCAGATCTCGGCGGAGCAGGTGGATGAAAAAGTGGTTCATATCCTCACCCCCCTGATCCGGATGGGATTCCTGGATCGTCCGCAGCAGGACGCTGCGATTCCGGAACGTGATCCGGCCAGCGAGCAGACCGCGCTGGCGATTGCGCGTGAGGGAATTGTTCTTCTCAAGAATCAGGAAAAACTTCTCCCTTTGGATCGGACCAAGGTACACTCGCTCGCCGTTCTGGGACCCAGGGCCTACCCCGGGGTGGCGACGGGCGGCGGCAGCTCGTACGTGAATCCCACCCACGCCGTCAGCGTGCTCGAGGGGCTCAGGCAGGCCCTGGGACCCAACGTCAAGGTCGACCTGGTACCTGCGTTTGTGCCGAGCTACCTGGTGACAAACTTTTATCACGTAAACCAGGCGGGCGAATTGGTTCCGGGACTGCACGGCGAATACTTCGACAACGATGGATTTGCCGGACAACCGAAAATGTTCCGCGACGATGAGCACATCGACTTTGTCTGGAGTGAGACCGGCCCGTTTTTCGAGCCGCTGGACGCCGGGCAATTCAGTATCCGCTGGACCGGTTACCTCATCCCCGAAGCCAGCGGGCCGCACCTTTTGCGGACGCGGGCGGATGACGCGATCCGAGTTTATCTTGATGGTAAACTTGTCATCGACGACTGGCGCGATCATGACCCGCGGGTGACCGATGTCACGAGATACCTCAAGGCCGGCAAGCCATACGCGCTTCGAATCGAGTATCGAAACCGGGCCGGCGGCGCCGTCGCGCAGTTTGCCTTCGCTCCGCTGCAGGTGCCGGAAACGCTGCGTAATTACGACGCGGCCGTGGTTTGCGTCGGTTTCGATGACACCACCGAAGGCGAGGGGAGCGATCGCCTTTTCCAATTGCCGCCCGGACAGGACGATCTGGTGGAGCAGGTCGAAGCGCTCAACCCCAAAACCGTGGTGGTCCTCTTTGGAGGGGGCGGCGCTGATGTCAGCCACTGGATTGATCACACCCCGGCGTTCCTGCACGCATGGTACCCCGGACAGGAGGGCGGCACGGCGATCGCCGAAATCCTGACCGGGGCCGTCGGGCCATCCGGCAAACTGCCCGTAACCTTTGACCGTCACCTGGAAGATAATCCCGTTATGGCCAATTACCCGTCGCAGGACGGCGGCCGTACGGTGCGTTACGATGAAGGCGTGTTCGTCGGCTACCGCGCGGCCAGCCGCCGGACGCAGCCTCCGCTTTACCCGTTCGGTTACGGACTGACCTACACGCATTTTGACTTCCGTAACCTGACGATCACCCGGGACCAGCCGGGTGATGGGTGGCGCGTCACCTTCGAGCTCTCGAATGACGGCGACCGGCCCGGAAGTGAAGTCCCCCAACTCTACGTCGCCTTTCCGAAATCACCCGTCCCGCGGCCCGAGCAGGAATTGAAGCGCTTCATCAAGGTCTTTTTGCAACCGGGCCAGACCCGTACCGTTACCTTGTCGTTGCCGGAACAGGTTTTGGGCTATTACGACGTCACCAATCACCGGTGGAACGTGGTTCCCGGGGAGTACGAATTCAGGGTCGGCGCGTCGAGCCAGGATTTGCCGCTGCGTGGAAAAGCGACCGTGCCGGACAACCAAAATGACCATGGACCAGCTGCTAACGGAACCTGAGGCGCTCGCCCGCATCCTCGAGGCGGTGTCTGCCACCCTGGAAACTGAGATCTGCGAGCTTTGGACCGCCAGCGATCGGGTGATCGCCGCCGACGTCTATGCGACCGTGCCGCTGCCCCGGTTTGACAATTCAAGCATGGACGGGTACGCCGTACGCGCCGTCGAGGCGGTGGAGGGCGCCCGTCTCGCCGTTCGAAGGACCCAGGCCGCAGGTCCCGCCGCCGGGCACGAATTGATGCCGGGCGAGGCCATCCGCATCTTTACCGGTGCCCCGATTCCGGCAAGAGCGGATGCGGTCGTCATGCAGGAAGAATGCGACCGGTCGGGTGACGCCATCGTGGTGCGGGCGCGCGTTTTGCCTGGTGAAAACGTGCGACGGGCCGGCGAGGACTTGAGTGCAGGCCAGAAAATCTGTACGGCCGGCACGGCCCTGCAGTCGCCGCAGCTTGCCCTGCTTGCCTCGCAAGGCGTTTCCCGTGTCGAGGTACGCCGCCGTCCGGATGTCGCGATCATCGCGACCGGCAACGAGTTGCGTTCTCCGGGGGAGGCCCTGGGACCGGGCGAGATCTTCGAGTCGAATCGGGTCATGCTGGCCGACCTGGTGCACCGGGCAGGCGCGGAGCCGCACCCGTTGCCGGTGGTGCCGGATCTTCCGGAGGTCCATGAGGAAGCGTTCCTCCAGGCGCAACGCAAGGACGCCATCGTCGTAGCGGGCGGCGTTTCCGTCGGCGAAAAAGACCTCGTCAAAGCATCGCTGCGCAGGCTGGGGGGTAACGTCGACCTCTGGCGCGTCGCTGTGCGGCCCGGTAAGCCGTTCATGTTCGGAAAATTAGGGTCGGTTCCGGTCTTCGGTTTACCCGGCAACCCGGTCTCGGCATTCGTGACGTTCCTGCTTTTTGTCCGGCCGGCGCTCCTCAAGCTGGGCGGACGCACCCGGTTCCAGAACCCCAGGATCCAGGCTGAAGCCGGCGAGGAGCTGCGGAACTCGGGCGACAGGCCGCACTACCTCCGGGTTTGCTTGCGGGACGGAGTGGTACGCCTGACCGGCCGCCAGGAGTCGCACGCCCTTTTCGGCCTTGCCCAGGCAAACGCCCTCGCCCGTTTGGAACCGGGGCAGGTGGTGCTTGCCGGCAATCGAGTTCCGGTAATCCGCTTCGGCGATTAATTCACACCGTCACACCGCGCACACGGCAAACCACGGCGGACCCGTAGAAAAGACATCCACACATTACGCCGATCACACAGATTAGACCCTTCGTTTAGTGGCATTCCGCTCGGTGTCTCCGGATCCCAGCCTACCCGCTAGCCGTTACTCGTTACGCGTTACCCGGCATTGAATCAGGTTGCGCTGCAGCGATTTCTCGTTAATGAGAATTTAGTCCCGTATCTGGACCGATTTGGGAATTTCCAATACCATTTTCGGGAATTTTGGTCACGGTTCCGGGATCAAAGGCTTAGGGGGGTTCTGTGATCATCGCTGAGCGGGGTAAAAATCCTGGGGAGATAACGGATTTTAATGTATTTAAGGATTGGCATGCTTCTATATTTAAAGATTGGCATGCTTTTTGCAGGCTCGCCTGGCCCCGGCGAATTGGTATGGTCAGCTTCGTCCCAAGCCGGGGAAAAATGGGGCGCGTGGATTTCGAGATATGAAATTAATCTTCAGGAACTGCTACGAATCGTAAATATCAGACGCTCCTTCAACGTCATACACTAGGTTGCAAAGTGCCGGAGATGCGACCGGGCACGCCTGAAGGCGTTCCGCCCATGGAGAATAGGCTTAACCAGACGTACTTCTTTCCGATATTTAGAAAAAACACACAACAGGTACACAAGAACGATGGTTGCCCTTAAAGAAGGTTACGACCTGATAGAAGAGATCCACGGCCTGAAACGGCAACGAAATGCGGTCATTCTCGCTCACAACTATCAGGTACCGGAAATCCAGGACGTCGCTGATTACGTCGGCGATTCTCTGGGCCTTAGCTATCGTGCCAAGGAGGCGGATGCGGATGTGATCGCCTTTTGCGGGGTTCATTTCATGGCGGAAACCGCCAAGATCGTGAACCCGGCCAAGACGGTGATCTTACCGGACCTGGACGCCGGTTGTTCGCTTTCCGAATCGTGCCCGGCGCCGGCGTTGGGCGCATTCCTTCAGGAGCGGGCGGACCGCAATTATTACGTAATCGCCTACATCAACTGCAGCGCCGGCGTCAAAGCGTTGGCCGACGTCATTTGTACCAGCGGAAATGCCGTCAAGATCGTTGAAAGCGCCCCCAAAGACCGGAATTTACTCTTTGTTCCGGATCAAAACCTGGGTGCCTGGGTGATGCAGCAGACGGGCCGTAAGATGGACCTGTGGAAAGGCACTTGTTATGTCCACGTTGAATTTACAAGCAACAGCGTCAACCGGATCCGGGCACAATATCCCGACGCACCGGTGGTGGCCCACCCGGAGTGCACGGCCGCCGTGCGGATGCTCGCGGACGAGGTGTGTTCGACGGAGAAGATGGTGAATTACTGCCGGACAACCCCGGCCGACACATTCATCATCGTCACCGAATCTGGTATGCTCCACCGGCTCCAGAAGGAAGTCCCCGGCAAGCGTTTTATTGCCGGGCCGACGGATCGTTGTTCGTGCGCTGATTGTCGTTTTATGAAGACGAACACGCTCGAGAAATTGCGGAACGCGCTGCAGCGCCTTCAACCCGAAATCATTTTGGACGAAGAAGTGCGCAGGCGGGCGGAACGCCCAATCCTCCGAATGCTAGAAGTAAGCCGGTGAAACCTGCCGTCGCGGCCATCATTGGTGCAGGACCGGCGGGGTTGCGCGCCGCGGAGTTGCTCGCCACGGCCGGGTTACAGACGCGCATCTTTGAGCAGAAGCCTTCTCTGGGACGCAAACTCCTGGTGGCCGGACGCGGCGGGCTCAATCTGACGCATTCTGAACCTTTCGAAAAGTTTTATACGCGCTATGACGAGCCGAAGCGCTGGGAGAAGCTGCTGCGGCGTTTCCCACCGGAAGCGGCGCTCGCCTGGTACGCCGGACTCGGCGTCAGCACGTTTGTGGGGACCAGCGGCCGCGTGTTTCCCCGCACCCTGCGGGCCCCCGCGGTTCTGGAGAAGTGGCTGGAGCGCCTCGATTCTCTCGGGTGCGATTTCCAGACCAGCCACCGGTTTCATCACCTGATCGGCCATCGGCCCTTCGACCTCGTATTCCAGCGCGGGGACCAGTTTTCCCTCGTCACCTGCGACGTGGTGATCTTTGCCATGGGCGGCGGATCCTGGCCCCAAACCGGTTCGGACGGTAACTGGATCGAGCAATTCCGCAACATGGGGATCAAGGTTAACGACTTTACCCCGTCCAACGTGGGTTGGGAATACCGGTGGTCGGAAGACTTTTTGAAGGTGGCCGACGGCAAGCCGCTCAAGAACCTGGCCGTCACCTGCTGCGGGCGAACCGTCCGCGGCGAATTGTTGATCACCCGGTACGGCCTGGAGGGCGGCGCCCTTTACGCGCTCTCACAGGAACTCCGGCGCAACCCGGAGATATCGATCGACTTCAAGCCCGATGTGTCGATCTCGGATCTGAAGCAGAAGTGGCGTCCGAACGGTTCGCCGGTCGAGAGCGCCCAGCGCAGTTGGAACCTGAGCGCCTCTGCCGCCTTGATGATCCAGGAAGTGATGCGGCCCAAGGCGACGGCCGACCTGGTCCGGGCCGTCAAAGACTGTCGCATGCGCCTCACCCAGGCACGGCCGTTGGATGAAGCGATCTCATCCGCGGGCGGCGTGAACTGGAGCGAGCTCAACGACGACCTCATGATCAAAAAGTTCCCCGGCCTTTTCTGCGCCGGAGAAATGATCGACTGGGATGCCCCCACCGGTGGTTACCTTCTCCAGGGCTGCCTGGTCACCGGGACCGTGGCGGGCGAAGGTGCCGTGAAGTGGATTGCGAATGCCTTGAAGCGGTGACAGCTTCTGTCATTGCTTTATGGAACTCAAAGTTGGCGATCCCGCACCTTTTTTCGAAGCCACGGCCATCGGCGGTCCTTATGGCTCCGGGCAACCGGTCAAACTGTCCGATTTTACCGGCTCATCCCTCGTGCTTTACTTTTACCCTAAGGACGACACCCCAGGCTGCACCAAGCAGGCGTGCGACCTGCGGGATGCTTGGGGTGAAATCGAGTCCAAGGCCGCCTTGTTCGGGGTAAGCGTCGACCCGGCGCAAAGCCACCAGGAATTTATCGACAAGTACGGGCTGCCTTTCCCGCTGCTGAGTGATCCCGACCACAAACTGGTCGAGGCTTACGGGGTATGGGTCGAAAAAGAGCGGGACGGTAAAAAGTACCTGGGCACCGAGCGAACCACCTTTGTCATCGGACCCGACCAGAAGATTGCCGCCGCGCTGCGCAAGGTCGATCCGAAAGCGCACCTCGAGCTGTTGCGCCCGCACCTGGTTTGATTCTGCCGAGAGCAGCCATGAATCAGAACACGGTCTTGAGCCTCTACGAGAAAATTGAGGCGCTGGTGCGTCGTCTGCCGGGCCCTTTGCAAAAGGCGGTTAGCGATGAACTCACCCCGCTGAAACAGATTTTCCTGGTGCAACGGCCGGCGCGTCTGGTGCTCCTGGGGCAGGCTTCCGCCTCCGCTGAACAGCTTTTCTCGGCGCTGTTCAATTCCCGCCTTGACGTTTCGCACCTCACTTCGCAGAACGCCTGGCTCAATTTCCACCACCGCGGCCTTGGCGGCTTCAGGCTTTTGGAT
>JAFAUY010000151.1 GCA_019243005.1 Verrucomicrobiota bacterium
TATGGCGCACCCTTTCCCAGCGTCCCGGCGGGACGCAAACCATTCTAAACGCCCCACCCGGCACTGAAGTGCCGGGCTACTTTCCGGCTGCCCCTGCGGGGCAAAAACCGGCCTCTTGGCCTATCCAGGGGGACATTTAATTCACAATAGACGTTTAACTCCCGGCTTGACATCGGCGGCCCTTCCCCACCCTCGCCGTTACCCGTTATCTGTTGCCTCCATGACGAGTTCGGCGACGGCGGCACGAAGCCCGTCGATCGTAACGGGTTTGTTCACCACTTTATTTACACCCGGAGGAAGCTTACCCGCGGCCTTCATCAGTTCACCGAACCCGGTCAGCATGAGAATCGGGACGGTGATTCCTGCGCTGCGGGCGGCGGCCGTGAAGGCTTCACCGGTCATGTCAGGCATCGCGTGGTCGGTGATCACCAGGTCGAAGCGATTTTCTTTAACGGCTCGCAAGCCTTCAGCGGCGCTGTTGGCCAGCGTGACCTCATGATGATCGTTGCGCAGAAATAACGAGACAATGTCGCGCGCGACCGCCTCATCGTCGATGACCAGGACGTGCAACTGCCGACTCGGTTCGTGCCAGCGCGAGCCTCCTTCCAGAGGAGGCGGATCGTGGAACGGCAGGCGGATACGGAACAAGGAGCCCTTGCCGATCTGGCTCTCGACCTCGATCATCCCGTGGTGCCGTTGGACGATGCCATAAACCATCGCTAGACCGAGGCCTGTCCCCCGCTCCCCTTTGGTCGTCACAAACGGCTCCATACAGCGGGCGCGGACCTCTTCAGGCATGCCTACGCCGTTGTCCTGGACTTCCAAAACCGCCCGGTCCTGGTCAGGGTACGAGCGTATCCAGATGGTGCCGCCGGAAGGCAGCGCATCCACGGCGTTGAACACCAGGTTGGTTACCATTTCCCGGATTTCGGCGCCGTTACACGTCACCGCAGGTACCGGGCGCAGGTCCGTCTGGACGTCAATGTGCCGTCCTTGGGCCAGGGCTTCGTCCCGCCACCGCGGCTGGGTCATCGACACCGCGTCGCCGACCGCCTCAGCCAGGTTAACGGCCTCGAGGACTTCGCCGTCGTCCCGGGTACGGTAGAATTCGCGGAGGCGCCCCACCACGGTGCTCGCGTCTTTGGACGCGGTCCGAATCACCCGCAGGTACTGGATCGTTTTGTCATGGTCCTGCAGCAACTCCGGTTTTTCCAGGAGCAGTTCCGCGTAGCCAAGGATCGGAACCAAAGCGTTGTTGAAATCGTGAGCCACGCCGCTGGCCATGCGCCCCAGGGCTCGAAGCCGTTCCTGCTGAATCACTTGCTGCTGCGTGTCATGCAGTTCCTTGAGCGCCTGCTGCAGGCGCTGGTTACTTTCCCGCAGCTGAATCTCGGCCCGGCGACGTTCCGACACTTCAGACTCCAAGGCGAGGTTGGCCCAGGCGAGCTCTTCGGTCCGTTCACGCACCCGCAGTTCCAATTGTTCGCTGACCGCTTTCCGATCAGTAATGTCCTCCACCACCCCGGCCACTCGCGCCACGGTGCCATTCTCCTCGATCAGCGGAAACGCGCGGTCCCGTACCCAGCGCACCTGCCCGTCCGGTCGCAAAATCCGATACTCCTGATCATAGCCCCCGTGGCGTTGATCACACATGGCCGCTTGCCTGACCCGTTCGCGATCTTCCGGGTGGATGCTGTCGAGCCACGCCGTCCCCGTGCAAAGCTGGTGCAGGGGACGGTCCCAGATGCGTTCGTGAACGGGGCTGAAGTAAAGCAGTTCATTCGTCTCAGCGTCGCTCACCCAGATGGCCTGGTCGATATGAGAAAACACCTGCCAGTACCGCTCCGGAACGCCGAGGTGTTCGCCCGCCGGCACGGCGGTTTCCGGCGACGGTCCCGGCAAGCGGGCATCAGGCTCAGCGCAGGCCGATTCGGTTTTCAAGCGGTCCACCTGGCAAAGCAATTCGTGGCGCTCCAAACCCTGGTGCAAGGCCAACACCAGGTCCATTCTGGTCCACGGTTTAAGTAGAAAACGAAAAATATCGCCGTGAAGAACGGCCTCCTGGATCCCAGGGGATGACGCCATCCCGGTGATCAACATCCGCGAGCTCAGGGGTTGACGCTCCCGGCATTTCCGCAGAAATTCGAGGCCCGGCAAATCGGGCATGAACTGGTCAGCCAGGATGATTGCAAATTCCTGAGCGGAGATGGCTTCCAACGCTTCCTTGACCCTGGAAACCGCGACCACCCGGTAATGTTCACGCGACAGCTGCTCCTGCATCGTATGCAGGATCATCTTATCATCATCAACGACGAGCACAGCGGGGACTGATTCCATGGACACTCCAGGAGCCGGCGGCCATCGCAGGGATCACCCGTTCGCAAGCCGCACGAAACGTTTCATAGGTCCAACTCCACAGGAAGCGCCGCCCCGGCAACCAAACCTTCTGCGGTGATGCAACAGCTCGTGCGCTCGTCGACGCCGGCCAGCGGCAATAAAATGCGCCCGATCTCGGCGAGATTCAGCCGGTCGACATTCGATGACCGGTACCAAAACCAGCAAAGGCCGTCCTCGACCGTACAGCCGAACTCAACCTGGACCGCCGCCTTCGCGTGTTGACAATCGAGGCTCGCAACGGCCAGCCACCGTGCCTTGAACTCGGCCGGTCGTACGTGGACGGCAGGTTGGGGACACAGAGGCGTCGGCAGAAAACGAATGCTTCGCGGCAGGAGGGCTTGAAAAAGTTGTCCCACCTCGCCGGCCAGGTCCCCTGCGCGCATGTATACCCGGTCATTCATGGCGGGATCGAAGGCACCCCTCACCGCGGAAAGCAAAACTCGGCACTGCTCGGCGCTGTCATGGATCAACCGGAGGCTGGCGCTCAGCCTGGGGTCAAGGTACTCGTGGTCGTACTGAAGGTGATGATCCGTCAGCGTAACAATCCCGCCGATCGCATTGGAGAAATCGTGAATGACCCGATCAAGCGCGAACTCGATCGAGCGTTCGCGAAAGCTCGGGAATTCGAGGTTCGGGGAGCCATTGTAAATACTACGCTCAGGCACTACGCCATAATGTCTACTCCGACCGGAAAAGATCGAGTAATTTCTGCGCCATAGACCTCACAATCTCTGGATCTGGATAATTGGGGTCTGATGCCAACCGTTTAAGCCGTTCGGACAGTTCAGTAGGGTTCACCGCAGGAGGATCAGAAAGGCCGGATGCATGGGGTTTTGAAGGCGTACTCTGTCCACTCTGGTCATCGAGTGCGTCCGATTTGTCTTGCATAGCCAACCTCCGATTCATTTTTCTTCGACCTTTTACCTGGCTGCTTTAGGGAAATTGCCCGGCTTCTCTCGAGAACTCGCTGGCGTTTTAGGGAAATTCTTTAGGCTCGAATAACTTCAGTAATTCCAAAAACCATTGCGCGTTGCGCCACAAGCCTTTAGCTTAGGGCTCACCCTGAATGGTGAGATCGCTCATGGAAGTAATTTTGGTCGTAACCGGTTTATCGTCGCATGGCCATCGAGAAAGTAGTCGTCATTGATGACGAACCCATCATCCTGCGGTCCCTGGAAATGCAACTGCGCAACCGCAGGTTGACGGTTGCGCTCTGCTCCACCGTGGCCGAAGCGGAGCGACTGATCGCACGAGACACGTTCGATCTGATGTTCGTGGACGTTCGTTTGCCCGATGGGAACGGGACGGACTTTCTGGCCCGTCTATCGGGCCGCCCGGACCGGCCGTTGATCGTGATGATGACGGGACATGGAACCATCGAATCGGCCGTGAGTTGCATTCGAAACGGCGCTTTCGATTATATTATCAAGCCGTTTTCCGCCAGCCAAATCGACGTCATTCTGAAGAAGCCGGAGAACTTTTCGCAAGCCGTCAAGGTGAGCCAAATGCTCGTCCAACAAACCGTGACGGATACGCCGCTCATCGGCGAAAGCCAGGCGGTGCGCCAGTTGAGGCAGATGATTCAGAAAGTGGCGCCGACGGAAGCGACGGTTCTGATCAGCGGCGAGAACGGCACCGGCAAGGAACTGGTCGCGACGGAAATCTTCCGGTCGAGTGCCCGTGCCCAAATGCCTTTCATCAAAGTCAACTGTGCCGCGATTTCCGAGACCTTGATCGAGAGTGAGTTTTTCGGGCACGAGCGCGGGGCTTTCACGGGTGCGACGGAGAAACGCGAAGGTCGGTTTGAACTTGCCAACAACGGCACCATTCTGCTCGACGAAATCAGCGAGGTCTCGCTGAAGCTGCAGGCGAAACTCCTCCGGGTCTTGCAGGAACGGGAATTTGAACGGGTTGGCGGCAACCGGACGCTGAAAGTGAACGTGCGGGTGCTGGCCACGACCAACCGGGATTTGCAGCGATCGGTTGAAAACCAGGAGTTCCGGCAGGACCTCTACTACCGCCTGAACGTCTTCCCGATCACGGTGCCTGCCCTGCGCCAGCGCAAGGAAGACATCCCGCTGCTGGTAAACGCTTTTCTGCGGCGCCTGGCCGGACGGCATGGGGTCAAACCGCCGACGGTATCGCCTTCCGCCATGCAAGTCCTGCAGAGTTACGATTGGCCCGGCAACGTTCGGGAACTGCACAATGTGGTCGAGCGCGCCGTCATCCTTACCGAACCCGGGCAGGAAATCAGGCCGGCCGATCTAGTGCCGATGTTTCCATCGGAACTGCTCGAAGCGCACGGTTCGATGCTCGAACTACCCGGCAACTCGAACGGCTCCCTGGCGTTTCCCACGAAGATCGTCCCGCTTGAGCAGGTTGAGAAGGAATACATCCAGCACGCCTTGCGTCAGGCGGGCGGAAACCGAACGCATACCGCGCACCTGCTGGGCATCAGCATCCGGACCCTGCGCAATAAGCTAAACCAGCGTGGCGAAGGCGAAAGCCAGGAAGCCGGCGAACGGGTTTGAAAAGCCGCCGATTCCCGAAGCCGATCCGAAAAAGAGGTGGGTAAAACGGAGGTCTCGTCCGCTCCCGCCGCCGGCCATGGAGGCTCGTTACGAATTTTCTTGCCTCGGCGTCCGGAGTGCCTTGATTGCCAGCGCATGAACCGTTTTGTTGACCAGGTTGCGGTAGTAACCGGGGCGGGCCGCGGCATCGGGCACGCGATTGCGGCAAGGTTGGCGGCGGAGGGCGCTCGGGTCGCCGTGATCAGCCGTTCCGAAGTCAACGCCCAGCGCACCAGCGAAGAATTGAACCGGCAACGTCCGGATTCAGCCAGAGCTTACGCCGTCGATGTAGCCGATGGGCAAGCGGTGGCGGACCTGTGCGGGCGTATCGTTAAAGAGTTTGGCAAGGTGAGCGTCCTGGTCAACAATGCCGGCATCACGAGGGACCGGTTGAGCATGCGGATGCCGGAAGCCGACTGGGATGCCGTCGTGGACACCAACCTGAAAGGCGCCTTCCATTTCGCGCAACACCTCCAGCGTCCGATGATGAAGGCGTCCTATGGCCGGATCGTTAACATCAGTTCCGTCAGCGGGCTCGTTGGGCAGGCGGGTCAGGTGAATTACGCGGCCAGCAAGGCGGGGCTCATCGGGCTCACGAAGGCCCTGGCCAGGGAGCTTGCGGGCCGTAACGTGACCGTCAACGCCGTGGCGCCCGGTTTCATCGCGACGGATATGACGGCTGAACTGCCTGAAAACATGCGGGCGCAGGTGCTTGAGCGCATCCCGTTGCGGCGATTTGGCGAACCGGAGGACATCGCGGCGGTCGTGGCCTTTATCGCAAGCCCGGAAGCGCGCTACATCACCGGCCAGGTGATTACGGTCGACGGCGGCATGGTAATGTGAGACTGGCCGGTGGTCCGCCAACCGCCGGTTTTAAGCCGTGCCGCGGGTTTGCGTGCCCCCCTTCAGCGCTGCTTCAGGGCCCTGGATAGAATGCGCCTCTGGCGCTCGCATCTCCCGTCGGAATGCCTGAAGCGGCGCCGAATGAGGGTGTAATCCCGGTCCAGCAGCTGAACGGCTCGCTCACTCGCGATCAAGAACGGCTGAAGTTAGCCGAGTACAAAGTGCGGCGGTTAGCAGAGCGGCTGCGCTTAATCCGCCTTAACAAGTACGGGCCGGGCAGTGAGACGCTCTCTGACGCGCAACTGGAGCTTTTGGAAGTTGAGCCGGGGGTGAGTGCCGCCGAAGTTGCCGCCGAGGGCCAACGCAAACCCCTGGCGCTGCGGCCGGCCAAGCCGGCGCGCCCGCATCCGGGCCGGGAACAACTGCCGCCCGAGCTGCCCCGCGTCGAACGGCTGATCGCCTGCCCAGGCGCGGGACGGCGCCTTGAGTCAGGAAGCCCGTCACGAGTTGCGGCTCCAAAAAGCCCCGCCGTTGCTGGAGCAGCTGAAGGCCGGCCTCGAGGCAGCCCGGGCCGGGGCGCTGCCCCAGAGCGCGCTGGCCAAGGCCTGTAACTACACGTTGACGTTGTGGGGCCGGCTGACCCGCTTTTTGGACTACCCGGAAGTCGAATTGCCCAACAACGTGGCCGAAAACTCGATGCGGCCGGTCGCTTTAGGCCGCCGGAACTGGATCCACATCGGAAGCAAGGAGGCTGGACCTCGCGTTGCGGCGATCATCTCAGTGGTCGAAACCTGCCGGCGTCTCAAAATGCCCGCCCGCGACTGTCTGGGCTCAGTACTGCCCGGGTTGGGCGATTTTCCACTCGGCCGAATCGCCGAGCTTACGCCCGCCGCCTGGGCAACCCGAAACTGACCGAACAAATTCGGACGCAACGCCAACCGTTTAGTTTGCTAGGCGGATACGTATATTCGCTGCTGCTTTTGAAGTCAAAGAGGAGATTTCGATTGAGACAGATATTGCCCTATGGCATCGGGGCTCCTACTGTTGAGATGGAATGTCAACGAGCCTTGTACTAGGCGGCGGTTTCCTCGGGCTTTCAATGGCGATGATACTGGCTCGGCAAGGCCATTACGTCACCATTTTCGAACGCGACAACGAGCCTCTCCCCGGCTCGCCAGAGGAAGCGTGGCAGGCGTGGGAAA
>JAFAUY010000205.1 GCA_019243005.1 Verrucomicrobiota bacterium
AACGGCCAGCACGGCCATCAGGGTGTCCGGAATTTCGATCATAAGTATTGTTTTTGCGCCGGCGTATCAACGATTTCGGCGGTGACGCGCTCACGCCTGCCCAGGGTTAATCATGACAACATGCCCGGTGGAAGCAAGCGCGACGCGAACCCGGCGTCGCCGCCCGGGCGCCAAGCGGCCCGGATGCGCCGCTGCGCCCGATCCCCCCTCCTCATCCGTAAGACTTGCGTATGCCGATCCACGTGCTGCACCGCAAACAGGCGCTCCCCATCACTCGGGCGGAGGCATGGCAGTTTTTTTCCGACCCGCGCAACCTGGCCCGGATCACCCCGCCAAAGCTCGGCTTCCAAATCGTGACGCCAGACCTGCCCGAGCGCATCTACGCGGGACTCATGATTCAATACCGGGTGCGCCCGTTGCTGGGCATCCCCCTGACCTGGCTGACGGAAATCACGCACGTCACTGAAGGCCATTACTTCGCGGACGAGCAGCGCATAGGACCGTACGCGCTCTGGCACCACGAGCACTGGTTTCGCGACTCGGGTTCCGGCGGCGTTGAACTGGAGGATCGCATCACATACAAGCTGTCTTGCGGACGGTTAAGTGAACCCGCGCACGCGCTACTGGTCCGAAGGCAATTGGCAGAGATTTTCGACTACCGCGCGGTTGCGGTGGAAACGCGGTTTCCGTCGAAGCTTACAGAATCTGCCAGCCAGAGTCTTACTGCCCGGAACGCACGCCCCGACTAGTCAGGTTCCTTCCAAGGTCGTGGAAGAACGCCCCGATCCGGTCAGGAGGCGTAAAGACCAGTAATTCGTCCTGGACGATTTCACGATAGGTTCCGCCGAGGCGATACTCGACGCCTTCCGGGGAGCGAAGGCAACACCGCCAGGCCCCGCCCGGCCGGAGGTCACCCTCGGACCAGGGGATCGTAAAGCCGTGCGGCGCACACCACTGGTCGAGGTGTTCTTTGGCCGTCCAGGCTTCAAAAACGAGGCGGCACGGCCGCCGCTGCGCTTCGCGGCCGCCTTGCGCGGTGGGCAAACTCTATTGCAGGTAGACGATGGCGTCACGGCCGCCTAAAAGGCCTTGCTCGAAAACCCGCAGCTGCAACGGTGGTTTTAGGGAACTTGCCGGAACTTCGAAAGCCGCAGCCAATTCTTTGGTGATACCGGGTTGAACCTCGGTCAGCCAAAGGTCACCTTGGGTAAGGGGGGTCCGCGGGACTGCGCCGCCTTGGCTACAAGCCCGGTAGACTGCACCATTGGCGTCTTCGAGGACGAAGGCCTCGGTCGACACCACGCGAGACTTGGAGGAGTCGTTGCAGATCGAGAAGGTCACGATCACGTACTCGTTTCCCTCACTAGCGCGTACGGGGTTGAACCGGTTATCCAACGCAGCGGCCGTCTGGTAACCGGCGATGGCGTAGGTGTACGGCCCGAGGCGGAAGGCCTTGCCCAGCGCGTAAACGTTCTGTGGGTGCGGATCGACGTTGACCGTGAGCGCGGAAGCCGGTGGGTGTGGATCGACGTTCGCCGTGAACGCGGAAGCCAAGGTGGCGGCCGCGACTGCGGCATGGCTCAGCGATTGGAAGACGTTCAACCCGCCAATCCCGAACCCGGCGACGATCAGCAAAACGGGGCCGGCCGCGATCCACCACCGGCGCGTTTTGCGTCGCGGCAGCGGCGCCGGCGCCGCGGGCGGTCCGGGCAATACGGCGGGACTTTCCCTTTGCATCCGCCGTTGAGCGCGGAAGGCCTTCTCGCTGATGATGCCGCGTTCTCGAAGGGCCGTCAGTTGTGCCAACCGTTTCCGTTTCGGGTCCTCCTCGGGGGGTGGTCCGCAATCGGTACCGTCCACAGGCGCGGGCAGGGCTCGATCGGCGGGGGGCGTCCGGGCAAAGCGGCTCACCTCATCAATCCGGACGAATCGCTTGGGCGTGCCGGTTGGGCCCTTTCCAGCTTCCATAACCTTCTTCTTACCCTGGTTGTGTTCGGACGCACGTTTCTGGCGGTTGTATTCGGTCACCGGTCGATTCCGCGTCCTTGACCTGGCGATCAGCCTCCGGCGGCAACGCGCCGGGAGAGACGACCCGAGGTTAAATTCACGTTTACAGGTCTTAAAGGAACCGGTCCGATGCCGGCAACCGGCGTCTGCGGTTAGGTTGAAATTAAAGTTCGGCAGGATGCGGATAAGTATAGCCCTTCTAACGCTCCCAGAAGCGGAGAAGGTTTTCTCCACACGCCCTCTATTTCCAGGCCGGCCCGGTCGGAAACTCGAAGCGTTGAAGCGTTTCCGGCCGCATCGTGATGCTGTAACCGGCGTTCTGCGGGGGCAGGTAGCGCCCACCGCGGACCACGACCGGATCTACAAAATGCTCGTGCAGGTGATCGACGTATTCGAGCACACGATCTTTCAGCGACGCCGACACGCAGATGTAGTCGAACAGAGAAACGTGCTGGGCGTATTCGCACAGCCCGACACCACCTGCGTGCGGGCAAACCGGCACCCCAAATTTGGCCGCCATCAACAGGACGACAATGACCTCATTCAGGCCGCCGAGCCGCGCATTGTCGACCTGGCAGAAATCAATGGCTTCCGCCTGCAGCAATTGTTTGAACATCACGCGATTGTGGCATTGCTCGCCGGTCGCCACACCGATGGGCGCGATCTGCCTGCGAATGGCTGCATGGCCCAGAATGTCATCCGGGCTGGTCGGCTCTTCGATCCACCACGGTTCGAACTCGGCGAGTAGGTGCATGCTGCTGAGGGCTTGATCGATATTCCAAACCTGGTTGGCGTCCATCATGAGTTTTCTTTCCCAACCGATCTCTTCGCGCAGGATACGGGCACGCCTGATGTCCGCTTCGAGATCGGCGCCGACCTTCTGTTTGAAGTGGGTCCAACCCGCGGCTACCCCTTCCCTGGCCAGACGGCGCACCTTGTCGTCCGAATAACCAAGCCAGCCCGCGGAGGTGGTGTAGGCAGGGTAGCCCAGCACCTGCATTTCACGTTCGCGCTCCGCCCTGGTTGAAGCGTTGCGCTCCAGCATGGCGACGGCTTCTCCAGGGGTCAGCGCGTCGGTCACATAGCTGAAGTCCAGGCAGCGGACCAATTCCTGCGGGCTCAGGTCTACCAAAAGTTTCCACACCGGCTTGCCCTGAGCCTTGGCCCACAAATCCCACAGGGCGTTGATGACGGCGGCGGTGGCGAGGTGAATGGCGCCTTTCTCCGGCCCGATCCAACGGAGTTGGCTGTCGCCGGCGGTCAGGTGACGCCAGAACGCGCCCAGGTCAGAGACGATTTCTTCCAGGGTCGCGCCGACGACCAGCGGGGCGAGCAACCTTGCAGCCGCTGCACAAATCTCGTTACCGCGCCCGATGGTAAAGGTCAGACCGTGGCCGGCGAGCCCCTGCGGCCCGGTAGTCTCAAGGACGACGTACGTGGCCGAATAATCAGGAGCCGTGTTCATCGCGTCGGAGCCGTCGAGTGTGCGCGAGGTCGGAAAACGGATGTCGTAAGCGGTTAGATGGGTGATCTTCGTAGCCATAGGAACCTATGCAAGTCGCGCGTCGCGGGAGGACGGCTCACCGCAACGGCTTCTGGCCGCCGGCGGCGATGATCACGGCGATGATGACGAATCCGGTGACCAGCAGGCGGATGCCGGCGCTTACGCCAAAAGTATTAAGCATGGTGAGCAGGAGCACCAGGAAGAGCGCCGCCCCCCATAACCCGGGCACGTTGGCTTTGCCGCCGCTGACCGAGGTTCCCCCGATCACCACGCACGCGATCGAGGCGAGCAGGTACTCGTCGCCGATTTCGAGCGACGATCCCCTGAAATAGCCGGCCAGCAGTGCGCCGGAGATCCCGCCGAGAGCGCCGCTTAAAACATAGGTTGCGCACCGGACCCGTTCCACGGCGATCCCGGCAAGCCAGGCGGCGCGCGGATTCTGCCCGATGGCGAGAACCGAGCGGCCAAAGATCGTCCGGTGCAAAAGGATGCCGGCCCCGACGGTGAAGACGGCCGTGCCGATGGCCAGCAGGGGGATTCCTGCGGTCTGCGCGGTAGTAAACGCGGCGAACCCGGGCGGGGGCTTGATTTGCAGGCCGCGGCCGTAGCTGATACCGGTGGACTGGATAATAAAGCTCGCTGAAAGCGTCGCGATGATGGGCGGAATTCGCAAGAGCCGGATGAGAAGGTAGTTGCCGATGCCGATGCCGATGCCGGAGCCGAGCGCGGCGAGCAGACCGGCGGCAATCAGCGAATCGGAGCCATGCATCACCTTCATGGCGACGGCGCTCGCCAACCCGATATTGGCGGGCAACGATAAGTCGACGTTGCCCGGCCCGAGGGTGATTACGAACATCTGGGCGACGCCGGTGATCACGCAAAAGACGGCGAGCGCGAGCGCCGCCGTGAGCATGCCGCCGGCCCCGTAGCCGTGGGTGAACGCGATCGCAGCCAGCCAGACCAGCAGCGCGCCCAGGTAGGACCAGACCCACGGCCGGGTTAGAAGATCGATTCTGCCGGCTAACCTCATGACGCCCTCCCGCCGGTTTGGTTGATGACGGCACGGGCGGCAAGCACGATGATAAGGATCGCGCCCTGGGCGCCGACCTGCCAATCGGGTGAGATACGCATGAAATTGAGGAGCGAACCGGCGAGCGTCAGCGTCAGGGCGCCGATCACTGCCCCGATGGGCGACGTGCGCCCGCCGACAAATTCGCCGCCGCCGAGGATGACACCCGCGATCGAAAGCAGCGTGTAACCTTTGCCGATGTTAGCGTCGGCCGAGGTAGTCAAGCCGATGAGCGCCAACCCGGAGAGGACCCCGAAAACCCCGGCCAGCGCGAACATGGTGACCTTGATCTTCAGAAGCGACCATCCGGCCCGGCCGATGGCGCTGGGATTGCCGCCGGAACCGCGCAGGATGGCGCCATAAGAACTTCGCATCAGCCCGGCATGAACGACCAGCGCGATCACGAGGGCGGCGACGATGGGAAACGGCACGTAAGGGGTGCGGAAATTCATTAAAGCGTGCAGCCAGACGGGCGCCTTGCCGCCGGGTTTGGGCAGGATGAGGATCGCCAGGCCCTGCCAAACGAAGAACATGCCGAGCGTCACGACGATCGAGGGAACGTTGCGCAGGTAGATCACCGCGCCGAGCAGCGCGTACACGCCGATACCGCCGAGGAGAACGGCCACACCCAGCAGGGGTGCGTCGCGGAGCCACGTCGCCGCGACGCAACCTACGAAGCTGACGAACGTGCCGATCGAAAGATCAAGGTCGTTAACGGTGATGACGAACATCTGGGCGATGGTGGCGAGCGCTACCGGAATCCCCAGGTTGAGCATCAGGTTAAGGCCGAAATAGCTGACCGCCCGGGGGTTAAGTTCCCCGATCCCCAGAATGACGAGCGCAAGTGAAAGGCCCGGCAGGGCCGCCCGCAGAAACCGGCGCGGCACCCGGAACCGGTTCAAAGGAACTCGTGCGGCGCTCGAGGCGGAAACGGAACTCACGGTTACGTCACCTCCTCGAAGGAGGATTGGATGACCCGTTCCTCGCTCAGTTCATTGCGGTGGAGGTCGGCGATGATCCGGCCGCTGCGGAATACATAGACGTGGTCACAGTTCTTCAGTTCGTCCGCCTCGCTGGTGTACCAGAGGAACGTGCGGCCGCCATCCGCTTCGGCGCGAATGAGATCATAGACCTCAAGCTTGGTGCCGATGTCGACGCCGCGCATGGGATCGTCCATCAGCACGAGCTTCGCCTCGGAGCCGAGCGCCCGGGCAAACAAGGCTTTTTGCTGATTGCCGCCGGATAGCGACAGGATGTTGTTGCGCAGGTCCGGGGTACGAATCCTGATGCGCTTCTGCCAGCGCTCGGCAAGCCGTTTTTCAAGCTCGGGCGAGATCAGCAAACCTTTGCGCAGCGCTGCGATCGAGCGAACGCCGATGTTTTCGGCGATCGACCAGAGCGGAAAAATCCCATCGCTCTGCCGGTCGCCGGCGATGAGCGCCACGCGCGCGGTCACCTCGACCCCGGGAATTCGCCGGGATGCGCCGCTGAAGATGCGGATCAACAGTTCGGTCTGGCCGTGACCGGCAAGACCGGCGAGCCCGATGATCTCGCCCTCGTGGGCGACAAGTTCCCGGCCGTCCTTCTGGGTTGCCGGACGCGCCCGAACGCGCACCGGGGTGGTGCGCCGCAGCCCGGCGGCCCGCTCCTCCGGTCGCACGGTGCCGGCGGCCGCGCCGCCCATCGCGGTCACCAGCCCGTCCCGGTCAAACTCGGATGCACGGCCGGCAGCGACGGCGGCACCGTCGCGCATGACGACGATCCGGTCGGAGTAGTCGAGGATTTCGCGAAGGAGGTGCGAGATCAAAATGCAACTTACGCCGGTGGCCACCACGCGCCGTACATAGGAAAGCAGCTGTCCGGCGGTGTGACTGTCGAGCGACGAAGTCGGTTCGTCCAGGATGACCAGGTGCAGGGGAGCCTTCGTGACGGTGAAGGCGCGCGCCACTTCGACCATCTGGCGTTTGCCGATCGACAACTCGCCGACGAGGGCGTCGGGAACGATGCCGTGACCCGGGAACATTTCATCGAGTTTGCCGCGAATGAGTCTGCTGGCTCGGCGGCGCCAGCCCCACCCGGTGATGGTCGGGTGAAGCACGCGCGCATTTTCCGCCACGGTAAGGTTCGGGCAGAGCGACAGTTCCTGGAACACGCACCGGATACCCAGCTTTTGCGCCATCTCCACCGCGTAACCCTGGCGCGGTTCACCCCCGATGATGATCTGCCCGCGATCGGGCGTCAGGGTACCGGCCAGGACGTGCATGAGCGTCGATTTGCCGGCGCCGTTATGGCCGACGAGCCCGACGCACTCGCCGGCGTCCACAGAGAAATCTACCTTGGCAAGCGCACGCACGGCGCCGAAATGCTTTTCGACGCCGTCCAACCTGACAATATTCGCGGCTGCCGCGGGCATGAGACTCGACAACGGATTCTACCGGGCTCCAAAGGCACCGTAAGGCGATGGGGCCGGCGCCGTCACGGCTTCGAGTTTGCGTCAGCCGTCTTGTTCGCCGTCTTATTCATATTGGCGTCGATGGCCTTTTTGGCCTCCTCCAGCGTGTATTCGTGGCTGGCAACGCCGCCGGTCGGGATGCCGGCAAGGGCGGCCTCGAAGTTATCCTGGTCGAAGGCAAGGTAGGGTACGGTCAAGTCATGCGGGATGTCCTTGCGGCCGTCGAGGATCTGCTGCGCGACCCAGAAAGCGAGCGTGCAGACGCCGGGCGCGATCGAAGCCGACCACGTCGTGTATCCGTTCTTCTCCTTCTGCTCCTTCCACCATTCGAGTTCGTCCTGGCGGTTTCCCATGATGATGATCGGCAACTTGCGTTTGGCCGCCGTGAAGGCCTGCGCGGCCCCGTATCCGTCGCCACCCTGGTCAACCACGCCGACGATCTCGGGCAGAGAGGGCAGGACGGTCGCGACCGCCTTTTGAGCCGTGGTCTGGTCCCAGTCGCCCTCGACGCTGCTGGCGATCCTGAATTCCGGGTGCTTCCGGACGCCCTCCGCGATCCCGCTATGGATCGCATCGTCGATCGAGGTGCCGGCAAGGCCGCGAATCTCCAGGAGGTTGCCGCCTTTGGGCAGCCATTTGGCGAGGTGTTCAACCTCCTGGTCGCCGTAATCCTTGAAATCGACCACCACGCGCCAGGCGCAAGGCTCGGTGACGATCCCGTCAAACGAGACGACC
>JAFAUY010000237.1 GCA_019243005.1 Verrucomicrobiota bacterium
CCGAGACGAATACCGGCAAAATGAGCTGCTGGCGGTGCAGGCGGCACTCCCTCACCAGGTTGCGAACGGAAGCCGACGCGCGCAAACGCCGGGGGCGCAGGGGTAGACTGAGCATGGGGGAAGCTAGAGCGCTGGGTGTCGGGTGTCGAGTGGCGGGTGCCGGGCAGCGTTCGGAGTTCGGGATTCGGAGCTGAAATCCTTAATTCCGTTAATCTGTGTAATCTGCGTAATCTGTGGACGTTTTATCTCTTTTCTGCGTTGTCTGCGTGTTCTGCGGATCTTTTATGGCCGACTACCTTTTGGTTAACCTTAACAACACCTCGACCAAGCTCGCCCTGAGCGACCGTGACCGACTGCTGAGAAAGAAGGTAATCCCGACACAGACGTTTTCCGTCGAGACGCTCCGTCGAGCCGTTGGCGGTTGGAAATTCGAACACGCCGTCGTGGGTTCGGTGGTACCGCAAAAAACGGGCGTGTTACGCCGGATGTTCCGGCGGCGCCTGCTCGAACTGACGCCCGGGTTGAACCTGGGCATCGGCATCGATTTTCCGGAGCCGGACAGCATCGGCGCGGACCGCCTGGCGAATGCGGTCGGCGTGGTGCATCGCCACGGCGCGCCGGCGATCGTGGTGGACTTCGGTACGGCCGTGACCTTTGACATCGTCTCCCAGGAACGAAATTACCTCGGCGGAGTCATCGCCCCGGGGCTGGGTGTGATGACCGATTACCTGTACGATCGAACGGCATTGCTGCCGCGAATCGACCTTGAGGAACCTGTTCAGGTGATCGGTAAGTCGACGCGCGCAGCGATGCTGGCCGGAGCCGTTTACGGCTACCGCGGTCTCGTGCGGCAGATCGTGACGGAGATCGTGGGACAGCTTGCCGGCAAAGCCAAAATCGTGGCGACCGGCAGTTATGCGGCCCTCATCGCCGCCAAACTTCCCGAGTTGCAAATCGTCGATCCAGACCTCACCCTTGAGGGGCTCAGAATCATCGCGTCACAAAATCTTCTTGGCTCATGAACGCTCCTATCTCCCTCGGCATCGATTTCGGCGGCACCAGCATCAAACCCGGCGTCGTTCAGGACGGGCGGATCATCGCGCGCGGCAACGTCATCCCCACCCGCCAGGACGGCGATACGGGAGCGTTAATCCAGGCCATCGTACAGGAAATTTTACGGCTTCGACATGAGTACCCCGAAATTGAAGCGGTCGGTTTCGGGGTGCCGGGCATCATCGACCCGGCGGCAGGGATTGTGGTTAACCTGACCAACGTCAGGGGTTGGCATCGTATTCCGCTGCGTGCGGTGGTGACCGAACGAACCGGGCTGGTTACCAACCTCGAGAACGACGCCAAAGCGATGGCGTACGCCGAGTGGAAACACGGGGCCGGGCAGAATTTGCCGCACGTCATTTGCGTGACTTTAGGCACCGGCATCGGCGGCGGAATCATCATTAACGGGCGGCTCCACCGGGGCGCAACCAAGGTGGCGGGCGAAATCGGCCAGACCTCGATCGATTATCAGGGAAAAGATTTCGTTTACGGCAACAAAGGTGCCGTCGAGGCGTACGTGGGCCACGTGCACATTTCCGAACGGGCCAAGGAGATTTACGCGTTGGCCGGCAAGGCGATTTCTGACTTTGATGCCGACCTGCCGCAGCTTGCCGGGGCGGCAAACGGCGGTGATCCGCTGGCCAAGCAAGTCTGGGAAGACATCGGCCTCAAGCTCGGCGTGGCTCTGGTCAACGCCATCTGGTTGATCAACCCGGACCGCATCGTCATCGGCGGCGGGGTGGCCAAAGCCGGTGACCTTATTTTTGAGCCCATCCGCAGGACGATCGAAAACCGGTGTGAAAGGACCTTCTGGGAGAAACTGGAGGTGGTGCCTGCCACGCTCGGCAATGATGCCGGCATCATCGGGGCCGCCGCGCTCGCGCTCGAATCGGAATTTTTGCCGAGCCGTAACCCGGCGGTGTAGGGAAACCGGTGACGGGTAGCGCGTGACGGGTAACGGGTTGCGGGGCGGTGCTGCTAGAATTGCTTCGGTTTATGGAGGTGAGTCGCAATTACGGAAATGTGGTGATAAATGGTTGCATGCCGTCCGCTTTTCCGACTAATCTTCAGCAGTTTCTCGTCAGAACGTTGTAAGTTTAGATGGGTAAATCAATTGAATCACTCCCGAATATCGACCTCGGGTTAGCGGTCCGGCTGAGGCAGGTAGGGATTACGGATGCAGATGCTCTCATCCAAATTGGCGCCGGCAAAGCTTGGCAACGCCTTTTAAGACACGGCTGGCAAGGAGGCATTGACGGCTTGCTGCGCCTGGAGGGGGCCATCTCTGGAGTGCGCTGGACGCAAATACCTTTTGATCGGCAACAGGAACTCTGCATGGAGGCGGTCGCCTACTCGCAGGGCGTGTGCTGATCAACGATTGATCGAGGAGGCAGTTTACCTGCCGCCGAGCCGGCGGTGGACAACCCCCGTGTCGCCGGCCGTTCGAGAAAAATCTTTCCCTGGCGCCGCCGTACCCGGTTTCCGCCCGGCAGGTTGATCCTGGCCGGGTAAAGCCTGAGCGCCAGGTTACGGGTGGCTTCGACTTCGGTTGAACCGACGTCCGGGACGCCGAGACGCCTTAACCACTGGTGTACCACCCGCCGTTGCAAGGCGGCCGGCAATTGTCGGAGCTGGGCTGCGGGCAGATCGGCTTGTTGCCAGAGACCCGGCGTGGCGGCTTCGAGGAAACTCTCCTCCTCCTGGCTGATTTGAAGGCAGCGCAATAGGGCCGGCCTGACGCTGCGCCCCATGATCGATTCGGCCAGCGGAATAAGTTCGTGACGCACCCGATTGCGCGCGGTCACCGGTTCGGCGTTGGTGGCGTCGTCGCGCCAGGCAAGGCCGCGTGCATCCGCGTAAGCACGCAGATCAGCGCGCCACGCCGCCAGCAAAGGACGGTGAATGATCAGCTCAAGGCCGCCGACCCGGTGCGCGGCACGGGCCCGCATCCCGGCGCGACCGGGCGAGGCGGTCCCGCGAAGCAGGCGAAAGATAAAGGTTTCAACCTGGTCGTCAGCGTGGTGCGCCAGGAACAGTTCGTTTGTGCCGTGCGAGCGGGCGGCCTCGGCGAAAAAAGTGAACCGTGCCGCACGGGCAGCAGTTTCCAAGGATTTGCCCGCGGACCGGTCCGGGGCGGTTTTTTGCTGGAAAACCAAGCCATGCCGGCCGCTTATCTGCCGGACGAAAGCAGCGTCTTCGTCGCTGTCCGCACCACGAAGCCGGTGATTGAAATGGCACACCACCAGGTTACGGAAACCCGACTCGAGGAGCAGGTCGAGCAACACGCATGAATCCATTCCCCCGGAAACGCCTACAAGGTAAAGCTTGTCTGCGGGCAAGGCGGACAGGGTAACCGGTAACGCGTAACGCGTAGCGGGTAGCGGGTAACGGGTGGGGATGACGATCTCACGTTGAACCTGCGCCCGTGAGCCTTTTGCTTCCATGTGTCAAATTCCGGGTAATGTGCATCCGTTATCCGCTGCGAGTTATTCGTTACTCGTTACCGTAAAAGACCGCGAACGGGAATTCATTCAGCATTTCCAGCGGTACGGCTTCGGCGTTGGCCTTCAGCTTGCGGTCTGAGAGCACATCGGCCATCGGCGGCGGGCTTTCATCGAGCAGGAGCTGGGTATCCCGCCAGTTAAAGCCCTGGTTCGGCTTGCCGAGCCGGGTAGTCAGCCGGGGCACGATGGCGATGAGGCGTTCCCGGTCCAGTCTGCGGGCGAACGCGACGCAGTTTTCCGCCAGAGGCCCGGAAGCGTACAACGATGCATAATTGCCCTGTTGGAACAGGGCGGGGTGCTCTTGCCGGAACATCAGCAGGCGGTGGATGGCGGCCAGCTTCACGTGCCCGCTCTGCCATTCACGGAGGAGATCCGGCAGGGAACGCCCCTTGATCGCGTCCAGGGCCTCCTGCCGCTTTTGGTAATCCACCGGCCGGCGGTTATCCGGGTCCACCAGGCTGAAATCCCACAGTTCCGTACCTTGATAGAAGTCCGGGACGCCCGGCGAAGTAAGTTTCAGGATCGTTTGGCTCAACGAATTGAGCATGCCGTGCCAGCCGATCACCTGGCCGACGTCGGTCATGATTTTACGGAACGGATGTCCGGGCTCAAGGATCCGGTGCAGGAACTGGGAAGCGGCGTTCTCCCAGTCCTGGTTGGGTTGGATCCAGCTGCTGTTAACTTTTGCCTCCTTGATGGCCTTGTTGAAGTATCGCTGGAGGCGCTGTTCGAACTCCTCGTTCACTTCCTCGGGTGAGAACGGCCACATCCCCAGCAGCGTCTGGTACAACAGGTATTCCTCATTGGCGCTCGGCGCGAGTTCACCTTCGACATCCGTCTTGAATTCGAAATTCATCTTGCGCCAATCCTCAATCCAGCGTTGCCACTCACGCGGAATTTCACTCAAGACGGCGATACGTGCGCGCACGTCCTCGCTGCGTTTCGTGTCGTGCGTGGTCAGCGTCAGAAGGGTGGCGGGCGTGGTGGCAAACCGATGCCGGTTACGCTCGTGGAACTTTTCGGGGCTGAGCCCGAAACGCTGGGGTTCGCCGCCGACTTCATTCAATGCGATCAACCGGTTGTAGATGTAAAACGCCGTGTCCTCCAGGCCTTTTGCCATGATCGGCCCGGTGCATTGCTGAAATTTGAGCACAAACTCGCGCTGGAGCTGGCGTGCCTCCTCGTCGAATCCTTCAAATTTTTCCAGGAACAACAGGTCACGCAGGAAATCGAAGATTGAAACGTCCAGCGAAGGGTTGCGCCGTTTGGCGGCCCGCACGGCGCGGAGAACGACCTGACGATCGGTTTCGGAAACCACCGAGTCCTCCTCCCCGATGTAGGTACGGTAGACCGGGAAGCAGGCGATCAGGTCGCGCACGACCGCGCTCAGCGAATCACGGGTAAAATCGCGGTGGCGCCGATCGCGTTCCGCCAGTTCGCTCATCATATGGCCGAGCACCTCGATGTCACTCGAGAGCGAAACGTCCATAACCAGGCGTTTCTTTTCGAATACCAGCGACTCGAAGTGCACGAACCGGTCGATGAACTCACGATAGATCCGCGAAAAGTGCTCCGCGTTGGAGGAATCGATGAGCAATTGGGTCGCGTCCGTGGTGAAATCGTACCCGGTTGTGCCGTGGATGGGCCAATCGGTGCGCAACTTTTCGTCGCCGGAAAGGATTTTTTCGACGATGAGGTAAAAACCCCGGTCACGCAGGACATTTTCCTCCACCACCTCGCTATCCGGGATCTCGAGGAATCGCCGCTGCAGATCGCGCAGGTAGGCCTTCGGGTTGCGCAACCCGTCGACGTGATCGATCCGCAGGGAGGTGACCTTGCCCGACTTGAGCAATTCGAAGATGAGCCGGTGAATCGTCTCGAAAACGACCGGGTTTTCCACCTTGATCGCCGCCAGGTTATTGACGTCGAAAAAGCGGCGGTAATTGATCTCTTCGCCCGCGACGCGCCAATAGCTCAGGCGATAAGCCTGCGCGTCGAGCAGGCGATCCATCAGATCGAAGGAATGGGGGTCGCCGACGCGACCCTGGATCTCGTTCATCGCGACGTCGATCGCTTCGCGCACCTGCGGGTACTCCGCGCACAGCCGCGCGATGCGGCGTTTGACGATCTCCTTTTCGCGGGCGCGTTCGCGCACTTTTGCCTGGTCGGTCTCGGTGCGCGCCGGCATATGCTCCAAAGCCGTGATGATGCTTTCGAGTTCCTGCACCATGATTTCGTCCGAATAGCTGGACAGGTGCTGCAGGGCGACCTCCAGGACGAAGTGGTACGTGCGCGGGTTCAGCGGAAACACCCAGTCGTAATACGTCACGAAGAAGGCGCCATCGCGGTAGTCCAGGCCCAGCTCCCCGCGTTCCAGGACGCGCCCGTATTGGTCCCCGAGGACGGGCAACAGAATCTTGTTGTGAAGCCGCTCTTTGATGGGGTCCCAATCGATGTCGAAAAAAGGTGCGAACGTTGAGCTCGGACCATTTTCGAGCACGTCCATCCACCACTCGTTGTTGGGGTCGGAGATGCCCATGTGATTGGGCACAAAATCCGCCAGGTGTCCCATGTTGCGCTCCCTGAGCGCACCAACCAGCGCCTCGAAATCGTCCCGGCTCCCGATGATCTGATTGATCTCGTTATGGTTGCTGACGTCGTAACCGTGGTCGCTTCCCGGATGCGAACGGAAGAAAGGCGAACTGTAGAGGTCGCTGATGCCAAGCCTTTGCAGATAAGGGATGACCTGAACGGCATCCGAGAACTTAAAATTCCGGTTGTACTGAAAGCGGTAAGTCGCGATCGGGATTCGGGGATGTGGAGCCATGAGGTTTCCTCCTTGCCTGGTTGTGCCTTAGGGTTGGCTGTCCAAAAAGACGATGACCTCCGGTTCGGTCAGCACAAATTGTTTCTCAGCCGGATCCCAGAGTCCCGGCCGCTGCTCTCCGCCGTACTTGGGTTCATTGGTGGACAGGACAAAATTCCAGGTGTGACCGTGAGTGGGCTGCAGGATGCGCTTGTTATCCAGGCCGAGCCGGTTCACCGCCGAGACCAGTTGCGCCAACACCAGCAGAACCTGGCCGTTGGCAAGTTGATAACGCAAGCCGAAAGCCGATTCGCTGAGTTGTTCGGCCCGCCACTGGCCGCGCCGTAACCCTTGGAGTTTGCGGACACGCAGCTGCCGGAAATCGATGTAAAGGTTCAGCACGCCCGCGTGGGCACCGTCTTCAACTTCGTTCCAGTTGAGCGTTGATTGCGTGAACGTGCCCTCAGCCTGAGGATCGGGAATCTGCTCCCGGATGATCGGATCGCTGAAGGCCTTGAACTCGGCAAATTCTTTCCGGCGTCCCTTGGTGATGTTGCGCCCGAGCTCCGTCTCGTGGTCCGTAAAATAAAGGAACGGTGTGGATGCCGCCCATTCCTGTCCCATGAAAAGCATCGGCGTGTACGGGGTGAGCAGGAGGAGGCCGCTGGCGGCGCGGTAGGCGGCTGGGGCGATGATGGCATTCATGCGGTCGCCGAACGCGCGGTTACCGACTTGGTCGTGGTTGGAAATGCAGACCACAAACCGTTCCGGCGGCAGGTCATTTCCTTTCGTGCCCCGCGGCAGGCCGTCGATCTGGGTCTGACCGGTGAAAAGCCAGCCTTCATTCAACGTCCTGACAATTTCGGCGACGCTTCCCTTGAAGTAACCAAGGTAACCTTCATTTTCCTGCGTCATCTGTACCCGCACGACGTGATGGAAGTCGTCCGCCCAGACGGCGTCGCAACCGTAACCGCCC
>JAFAUY010000248.1 GCA_019243005.1 Verrucomicrobiota bacterium
CACGACGGGCCACGGCGGAAGACGATCACACGGCGCCCGGCGAAACACGGCGACCACGGCGGATCCACAGATAAAGACGATCATCCGCCGCACACCCTTACGTGCTGCCACCCCGAAACACCCGCGGAGGACGCAGAAAAGAGAAATCATCCACAGATTACGCAGATTGCACAGATTAAGGTTACACGGTGAGAAAATGATAACTCCGAACTCCAAACTCCGAACTTAACCCGTTACTCGTTACGCGTTACCCGTTACCCTAAACCGTATCGATGAAGGTGCGTTCGGCCCGCTGGTACTGGAACAGCCCGGCAAAGAAAATCGACACGGCCAGAACGATGGACCACGCCGTGACAAGGGGCGGCATGAACGGCGTACCGAGAAAACCGGCCCGGAAATTCTCGATGACGGGTGCCACCGGGTTAGCCCAGATCAGCCAGGCGTACCTGGCCGGGATATTCGATGCGGGATAAATAATCGGGCTCGCGTACATCCAGATCTGCAGGCCGAAGCCGATGAGGTGAATCAGGTCCTGATATTTTGCCGTGAAAGAAGCAAACAGCAGACCGAAACCAAGCGCCAATACGGCCGATTGGAGGATCACCAGCGGTACGGTGACGATCGCAAACGCGCTTGGGTTAAGCGCCGCGCCGCTGAGTTTGAAGTAGAGAATAAACCCGATCAGACTGATGAGTTGCACCGCCAGGGCAAACAGGTTGGATACCGTCGTGCTTAACGGTACGATCAGCCGCGGAAAAAAGACTTTCGAGAACAGGTTGGCGTTGGACAGAAAGGTGGTCGCGTTGGTACTGACGCACTGGGAAAAATAGGCCCAGACCGTCAAGCCGCTGAGGTAAAAAGCCATCGGGGGAATGCCCCCGGTCGGTATTTTGGCCACGCCGCCGAAAACGACGGCGAACACGACCGTGGTCAGCAGCGGCTGGATCACGAACCAGAGCGGCCCCAGCAACGTCTGCTTGTATTTCACCACGAAATCCCGCCGGACAAACAGAAGAAACAGGTCCCGGAACTCGACCAGGCTCTGCCAATCCACCTGCAGCCAGTCCTGACGGGGACGAATCTCAATTTCGTAACCTTCTCTCGTTTGCATAAGGCATTTTTCCGCTCTGCCATTTGTGGCATTTGAACCGCCGTCTGCGCTGCCCCACTTACCTTCGCCCGGAGTGCAAAGGCGCTTCTGAGGCCAAGGATGAGCGGCTCCGTATCAGCAGCTCTTTTTCTTCGGGCAGGAGATCGCCGCGCGCAGCAACCTCCAACAATCTCCGGGCGTCGTCCTGCTGACCCAGGGCGGCCTTGATGATGCCGGCGTACAAAGCATCGTCCGGGTTGTTCAGGACGTCCGGATTAAGCTGGGCGAGCACCTGGGCGGCATTCTCGAGATTACCTTTCTCAAAAAGCGTGAAGGCGTACGTCGTGCCGAATTGCGGGTGTTTGTCCCGGTCATTCTCCCAATTGTCCCGGGCCCAGTCCAGGAATGACCCGTTCTTGATGCCCAGCAGGGAGCCGAGCATGACGACGTTGTTCCTGGCGGTGCGATCATTGAAATCAAACTCCAGCAGCCGGTTCGCCACTCGGAACAGGCCCTGGGTATTGTGCTCCCGGGCGTACCAGCGCCAGAGCGCCTCCAGCGCTTCCCTCCGGTCGGAAGAAGCGTCCGCCGCTGCCCAAAGCGCACTTTCCGCCTCGTTTCGCCAACCCCAACCCAGGGCTAGATGGAAAAGGATCGAGACGCACTCGGCGTGCTGACCGGTCTTGGCCAGGCTTTCGCGCCAGGCGTTAAGGGTTTCCGAAGTGGTCACGCCGCCCAGTTCACGGCGGGCTTTAAGGTCGTAGGCCACCCGCAGGTATTCGTTTATGCCCCAGCCCGGATCCTTGCACCACTCTTTGAGTCCCGCCCAGTCCTTTTTGCGTACGAACGTGTCGGCCAGAGCCGCCTTGAAGTTCGGATCGTTCGCCGTCTGGGGGTTTATCCCGGAAACGGTGGCCTGAGCTTCGGCCAGCAGGTTTTTTGCGTTCAACCAGCGCACCACCTCGGAAGCCGGCAACGGTTCAGCTCGGAAACGGACCACGCAGTTGTGGAGCAGTTGGTCGAACTTGGTTCGATCCGTTACCAGAAACAGATCCAACGCAATGAGCACATCCTCAAACTGCACCTGAGGCAGGTGGAGCAGATAGTCCACGTGCGGTTCCGCTCCGGCAAAATCTTTGCTGGAAACGTCGAAGGAGGCAAGTAAACGGTGGCATTTCTGCGCGAGCGCCGGATCGGCGGATAACGCCGTGAGGCCGGCTTTGGCCGCTGCGGCGCGGTCGGGTTGGCCGGAGGAGAGTTCAAGCGCGTCCAGGTTAAAACGGTCGGCATTGGTCGCTTCGGGCGCAGCCGCTGCCTGACTGAAAAAATCGACCGCTTGGGACCGGTTGTTTACCGCCAGCGCCAGCGACCCGGCATCGCGGAAAAAACGAAGCGAGCGGGCCGGCTCGGGTACCCGGTTGAGCGCACGATCGGCCGTTTGGTACTTCCGGGCCTTCACCGCGGCTTCGGCCAAGCCCAGCCAGGCGTCGGGTGACTGCGGGGAAAGCTCCGTCAGGCGCTCCCGCCATTTTACCGCTTCGTCGGGCGATACCAACGCGCTCAGCTGCGCCATTACATCGATCGCTTCGGCATTGTTCGGATCCAGTTGGATCGCCCGGCGGGCCGCCACGGTTGCCTCGTCGAGTTTGTGATCCTTGAGCGCCTGGGCGGCGGTACGGGTCGATTGCTGGCTCTGCCAGGCGCGGAATTGGTCCAGCCAACCACCGCGGGCAGGTGCAAGACTCAGAAAGAGGATTAGAAGCGCAGCTCGTTGAGGCCAAACCATGTTTCGAACGTTCAAGACGATGCACCCCCGAAAGTGACTTCCACCTTCGAGGGTGCACCCGGCTAGGGGTTAGACAACTTTCGTGGTAACTTTTGCCGCCAGGCAGCAGGCATCAGGCCATGCCAGCCGCCTTGCGCCGGCCCGTCTGGCGGAGCCAAAACGCCCCGAGCGCACAAGCCGCCAGGCCCATTGCCAGCTGGCTGGCTTCCGGCACCGGCGTAAACGAGATGTTGCCGATCCCGATACCATGCAGCGCCTCTTTGCCCGACGGGTTGTCGAAGACGAACGTGATCTGGTTTGACGGCAGCGTGTTGTAGTGCACGTAAACGTTGCCATTGCTGCTGCCTGCCCCCAGGTTCGGCGAGCCGTGTGTGCCGGTCACGACATTACCCGAAGGGCCCGAGACCACGTTATCTGCGCTGCCGGTCAGGCCGACGCCGGGAGTCAGAAACGTGACCCGGTCCACGAAGTGGGTCGTGTCGTTGGCATCCACGTCAAACAGGGAGAAGGCGACGTTCGACACGCCGTGCGTGTACCCGAGGAAGTTGATGGTGAACGTCACCGTCGGATCGGAGTCGACGGCCGACGGATGGAAATCCGCCACGGTCGACAAGTTTGAGCTCTCGCTGGCCGGCAATCCTCCATTGAAAATGGTGGAGGTGACCGCCGGGGTCTGGATGCTGCCCGGTCCGAATTTCTCTAAGGTCGTCGAAGTGCTCCCCTGCACGCTAACTTTGACGTCACCTCCGCCGACCGGAACCAGTTCGGTATACGCAGGGCCGCTTTTGGTCAAAGTACCCTGCGTAACATCATTCCAATTAAGCGTAACAACGCTGGCTTGGGCGGTAAGGCCGGCTGAACCGAGCGCTACCGCGCCCAAGCACATAATCCATAATTTCTTCATACGTATTTGCTCCTGAAGGAAGCTGTGGACCCTCCTTGCATGCTGGCCATGCTAGCAGCTATATTCCCGATATCATCTATTATCGAAAAATAAATTTATGGTTAATATAAAATTTGAAAGCGTTAAGCCTGCTGACACGGCAAAAATTCTCACAACGGGGCAGGCTCGCTTTCGGGCCGGATGATCTCCGCGAGCCAGCGTTGCGCCTCAGCGCGGGCCAGTTGCGGCACCGGGTAACCGGCCGCGATCAATTCAAGCGACCGGCGATCAGCCCCTTTGTGCCGCTCCCAGACGTTCCGGAGCCGGCTGGTGGCCGAACCGGCGTGCAGTTGCTCGTTATTGTCGCGCACCGAGGAGCCATCCATGATGAAAAAGACGTTCAGCGGGCCGCTTTCATCTTCAAACAGCAGGTGGTGGACCCGGATCAGGCGCCCCGGGGATTGGTGATCAAAGAATCCCAGGTCTTTGAGCAGACGCCGGCCGGTGGCGGGCAAACAGATTTCCGGGGAGTGCTGCGCGCGTGCAAAGTAGGCGCGCAAACCCTGACGCCATTCGAAAAAGTAACCGACCCATTCCGTGCCGGGCTGATCGGACCAACGCACCGCGTTTCCGGCATCACATTGCAACTGGTTGCGGACGGCGTCGGAGACGTGCAGCACCCTTGACCCCGCACCGTTGAAAGGCTGCGGCCAGACCGCCCGCCAGCGTGCCCCGGCGATAATTTGGCTGGGCTCAAACCAGTAAAGACGTACCAGCTCGGTCGCGCCCAGCCAGAGGATACAAAAGGCCAGGCCAGGGAGCGACCACGAAGGCGGAAAAGCGGTTGCCGCCGGTACCTGAGGCGGCCGTCGCGGGCCGGCCGGCGCGGGTGGCAGCTGGCGGACGATGGCCACCAAGGCCAGGCACGCGGCGGCAAAGGCAACG
>JAFAUY010000277.1 GCA_019243005.1 Verrucomicrobiota bacterium
TACTTGCCCGGACCGACAAAGGCCAGCATCACAAAAACAAACAACATTTCCAGCGGCCGGGAGTACTCCTGGAACTGATGGGTGGCGTGCAGCACCGACGTGAAGGCCACGAACATGGTAAAGGCGAGAAAGCAGCATACCGGCCGAAACAAAAAGCCCAAAACCAGCAGTACGCCGCCGAAGCATTCAGAAAGGCTCGCCAGCAGGCCCCAGGCCAGCGGGAAAAAGGAGATGCCGATGCTTGCCATGGCGTGGCCAAGTCGGATCCACATCGGAGCGCCGCCGGCCAGCTTTGGCCAGCCGTGCAGTACGTACATCACTCCCAGGCCCACGCGAGCGAGTAACAGGCCAAAATCAGAGTATTTGCTCAGGAAACTTAACATCACGGCTCCCGCTTGGATACCATCGCGCCTGAACCTTGGTCGTCCGCACTTCCCTCGCCTTGATAACCGGCCGGAAAAATATCAAACTGAGCCAGCGCTTGCTGCACACGTGCGAGCGGCAGGCCGACCACGTTGTCGAACGAACCCTCCACTCGCTCAATCACGAGTTCAGCGGAGGATTGGGCGGCGTAAGCGCCCGCCTTGTCGAGCGGGTTAACCAATGCGTGATAGCGGGAAATCTGGGCCGGGGAGAGCGGCTTCAGTGTCACCCGCGTCAGTTCCGCGTCGAACACCGTTTTTCGCGATGCCTGGCAGACCACGCAGAAACTTGTTACCACCAGGTGCGTTTTTCCCGCCAGTTCTCCCAGCATGGCGGCAGCCGACTCGAGGTCTGCCGGTTTGCCAAAGGTCTTGTTTCCCAGCGCTACCACCGTGTCGGCACCCAGCACCACCGCTTCAGGGTGCTCCTGGGCAACCTGGCGCGCCTTGAGCCCGGCATTCAACAAGGTGAGCTCGCAAGGGGATAGTTGTGCCGAATTCGACTCCTGAACGCGACTTGGGCGGATCTCGACGCAGTAACCCGCCCGTCGAAGAAGGTCGGAGCGGCGAGGCGATGTGGAAGCAAGAATGAGAGAATTCACTTCTGAGGAGTGGGTGAAAGCTGGGCGCTGGGGGATGGTGACGGGGACAACGTCGCGCTGGGCGCGGCGTTCATCTGGAGCTCTTTGTACCCGTCCGGGATCGCAAAATCAGCGTCACTCAGCGTCGTTTCCTGCACTGAATCAAGCGTCGTCACCACCTTCTGGCCCATTACCTCGACCGTGGTACGAATCGGCATGCCGGGAAATTTGTCGGGCGGCAGTGCAAGCGGCCGGAACGCCTCCATGCCTGGACCGTTCTGCACGTTGTAAAGGGCGGTGACCAGTTGTTGATAATTCTTGAAGTCCTTATCTACGGCGACCGTGTTATGAATACCGTTCAGGTCGTAGGTGTATTCCTCGGTTTCGTAACCGTTGATCGTTTCCTGTTTACCGGTCGGTTTCAACTCCACGGCTGCGGGGTTGTCCGCCTGGTTGCCGAGCATGTCTTTCATCGCCTTGGCCTGCGCGACCATCTGTTCTTTGCTGATTTTGATGAACGCCTTTTGCGGATGAATCAATACCACCGTCTCGCCCGTGTTGGAATCCATGATGGCGCTCGACTGTTCGGTCGCGTCCACCCGGCATTTGCCGTCCTTCAGTTTGAGCGTGATCTTTTGGGTTTGGCCTGCGTTCTCGACGGTCTGCGTCACGATGTAGTCAGCGCGCGCCCCCATGGCGGTGAGGGCAAGAACCGTACAGGCAAGGAAAAGTAACCGTTTCATTGGAAGGAGGCAGAAGGTAGACCGTAATCCCGAGGTGGCGCAAGGAGAGCTCGTACGGCCAGGTCAATGGTCGTTGACGACCGCAACCAGCGACACCCGTTGGGGCAATGGCAATTTCAGGCGCCACTTCAGAAACGGTGCGGGCTGCGCTTTCCATCGTGCAAAGTTTACTCCGTCGTAGCTTACCGTTCGCCAGCGCGCCTCTAGCGGAACGCCCCTAAGGTCGGCGGCCGAAAAAATGCACGTGGCTGGTCCTGGACCGGCCAGAAACGATGCGGCATCTTCCGCGCGCAGCCTTTGATGGAACGGCCTGGTGGCGCTTCGCAAATACCACACCAGGCTTTGTTCATCATAGCCCACCGAACCGGTACGCGTCTCCGGTCGCAGGTAAGGGCGCAGCCGCTGGACGATCATCTTGGAAGGAAGCGCGGGTTCGATGGCGGCGAAACCGGCCGTGGCGATCAGGACGTAAACCGCAGCGCTCAGGCCGGTGACCCGGCCGACCGGGAACCCGGGCGAAAGATGCCGGCCGCACAGGAGCGCAAGCAAGGGAAACGCCGGCAACACGTAGTGCGGCAGCTTCGTCTGGATCAGGGTGAACACGAGAAAAACGAGCGCGGCCATCCGCAAGAGGTAACGATCGATCGCCTTCCGGGCGCCGGCGCCCTTGCGCAAAACGCCCGGCAGGCAAACGCTCCAGGGTGCGAAACTGACAAGGGCCGTGACCAGGTAAAAGGGCAGGAAAAGCAGGTAGCCTGCCATCCCGGGCGCACCGTGGCTTTCCATCGGTTCAATCGAACGTTGAACCACGTGTTTGCCGATGCCGACCCGCAGAAATTCGCCGTGGGTCAAGAGTAAAGCCGGTATACCCCAAAGGCCGACAATCGCGAGCATGAAGAGCACGCCGGCTCCTTCCGAGAGCCACAACGCGGGTTGCCCATGGCGTTTCTGGCGCCGGCCGTAGGTCCACGGGGCGATGAGCGGCAGGAGAGCGATCGGGCCCTTGGCCAGGAAACCCAGGGCTAACGCCAGGTAAAATGCCGCCCACAGGCGGAGCGAACCCGGGGATTCGAGCCGCTCCCAGGCCGCCCAGCACGCGGCGGTAAAGAAAAAAACCATCGGCATGTCGGCCACGGCCGCGCGTCCATGAATAAAGACCTGCAGGCAGGTCGCGAACATCAGGGCAGCCGTCCAGCCTGTGCGCGAATCGCCGCAATGCCGGCCCCAGGCTGCGACCAGCAAGGCCGTGGCGGCGGCAAAAACGGTTGAGGGAAACCGGACGGCGAAATCGTTCTGCCCGAACAGCCTCATCGCGCCGGCTTGGCACCAATAGATGAGCGGAGGCTTGTCAAACCGGTACTCGCCGTTGACGCGCGGGATGATCCAATCCCCACTTTGCAACATCTCGCGCGAGGCCTCGGCAAAGCGCGGCTCATCCCGGTCGATTAACGGCAAAGTGGAGTTCCCTAGGCCATACAACACGAGCAGGGCAATAAACAGCATGAGGTGACTTGCGGACGAGTTCTTGTTGAGGCGGACGAGCCGGTCCGGAAAAGCAGAAGCGTTCACTTGAGACTGGGTGTAACCGAAAAGCCGGGCGTGACGGCGATCGCATCCCATGATAGCTGACCTTTTTTTGGCATGGCGCACGCCCACCCTACTGAATTCTCGCGTGATGCAAACCGGAGAGTGATCTGGACGTTGGCCTTGGCGGCGATCGCCACCGGGCTGACCGTGGCGGCCTTCCTCGGCGATGACCCCTGTATGCAATGGATGCAGGCACACCAGAGCCGGACGGCATCATTGCTGGCGTCAAAGCTCAGCCGATTCGGGGATTGGCCGGAATTCATGCTCTATGGTTCGGTGGTGCTGGCCATCGCCTGGACGCGCCGTGCCTGCCGGTTGGCGCACTTGATTTTCTGTATGATGCTGGCGTCGACCCTCGCCGGAGCGACCGCAAACTCGATTCGTCTCCTCAGCGGCCGAACCCGGCCGAGCGAACGGGAAATTCGGAGCGGTTGGTATGGGCTCTGGTATGGGAAGACGTTTCTCCTGCGCAAGAACAAGTTTCACAGCTTCCCGTCGGGACATACCGCCAGCGCTTTTGCCTTTTTCGGTACGGCAGCCTGGGCGCACCGCCGGTGGGGCTGGCTAGCCCTCAGCTTGGCCGGCGCAATTGCCTGGTCACGGCTTTACCTCAACGCCCATCATCTGTCCGACGTGGTTGTGGCGCTGATCATCGGGTTGCTTCTAGCTTTTGTCGTGTGGCGCCGCGCCGGTCCGCCGCTACGCCGATGGGTTGACCGATGGTGCGGCCACCGGAATCGCCCATGAACGAAAACATAGCGCGCATTCCCTCCCTTCAGGGCTCAGCTGTACCGACGATTTTTCGGGGCGGGTTTCGTCCCTCCGGGACAGAGGCAAGCCCCAAACAAAATGCGGCTAAAGCTCGGGCGTGCGACATCCCCGCTTTGCCGGTTCTCGCCCGTGTCGAATGCGCCCTGCCCGGAGCCCGCCCAACCGCAATTTAAAAAAAAAGCGTGCCAAGACGGCGCGGAGTCGCTTAAGTTTTTTGCAGTTTCGCAGGTTGGGCCAGGATGGTGGGTTGGAGTTGGCGTCGGATTTCCCCGGTCCGTCGAGGAAAAATGCGAAAGGCAGGCATTGCGGTCCATGAATCGGATCGATGCCGCGAGGGGTTTGGTACAGCTATTACAACTCACACAACTGGTACACTTAAGCCCTGAGGCATGTCGCGTTATGAAGTTCAGCCCCCGCGTTTTGCGTGTCTGGATGCTGGTTGCTTGGCTCTGTTCGGGAGCTTGGGCTGCGGCCCGCGCCAGCGAGGTTCTTTACGCTGATGATTTCACCAACCTGGACCCGACGTGGGGCACCCCGGGCGATATCATCCGCGTCCAGAATGGCAAGCTGGTTCTTAAGCCGGCGCCGAACACCTCCCAAAACATACTCAACCAATCACAGGTCTTCGAGGATGCGGAGATTGCGGTGGACGTCAACATCACCGATGGCGCGACCGAGGTGCCGGGCGGCCTGATCTTCTGGGCGAAGGACTACAGCAATTTTTATTGTTTGTGCATCAATGCGAACGGCCGGTTCAAGATCAGCCGGTACGTGACGGACCGGTGGCTTAACCCGATCAACTGGACGGAGAGTAACGCCCTCAACAAGGGGTTGGGCCAGGTGAACAAGTTGCGCGTGGTGACGACCAGCCACCAGGCGATGGTCTACATCAACGATACGCCAGTCCTGACCTTCAATGGCCAACCGCCCCGGGGCGGCGGGTGTATCGGAATTTCGGGCACGTCAGCTGAAGGAAGCCCCACGGTATGGCAGTTCGCCAATCTCCGCGTTATCGCCACTTCGGCGCCAGGGATGGCCGCCGCGGCGCCTGCCGGTCCGGCGGCACCGACGCCGGCGCCCCAACCGGCGGCAACGCCCGCGCCGGCGCAATCGGCTGCGCCCGCAGCTTCCGCAGCGGTTCCGTCACCTACCGCGGCCGTGGCGGCGGCCCCCACCCCTGCCGCGGCCGCGCCGTCACCAAGCGCAGCCGCGTCCGTGGCCGCGGAAACGCCAACGGTCGCCGCCGCACCCTCACCCGCAACAACCCCTGAAACCGCCGCGACGCCGGCGCCTGGCGGGGGGCGCCGGATAGCGCTCAAACTGCATGGTTCCAACACCATCGGGGCCGAACTCGCTCCGGCCATCGGCGAGGAGTTCCTTAAGCATGAAGGCGCGATCTCCGTGCAACGTAAACCGGGGCTCAGAGAGGATGAAACCAACCTTGAAGCGATCCTGCCGGGTGAGTCGGCGGAGCCGGTGATCATTGAGATCCAGGCCCATGGTTCCAAAGCGGCGTTTGATGATCTGGCGGCCGACGCCTGCGACATTGGGATGTCGTCGCGACGCATCAAGGCCGAGGAAGCGCAACGGTGCGCGCGCGCGGGGTTGGGCGACCTGGTCTCGGCGGAGGGTGAACACCTGCTGGGTTTGGATGCCATCGTGGTGTTGGTGCACAAGTCCAACCCGGTCAACGCGCTGGACAAGGAGCAGCTGGCCGACATCTTCAGCGGTAAAATCACTGACTGGTCGCAGATCGGTGGAAAGCCGGGCGGCATCAACCTTTACGCGATGGGCGACCGGTCCGGTACCTTCGATACGTTCAAAGCGGTGGTCCTGGGCAGCCGGACGCTTTCGCCGCGCGCCTTGCGCTATGAAAGCAATGCCAAACTTTCCGATGATGTGGCCACCGATAACAACGGAATCGGCTTTGCCGGCCTGGCATTTGTGCGGGGAGCAA
>JAFAUY010000425.1 GCA_019243005.1 Verrucomicrobiota bacterium
GTTTCTTTGCCCCCCTTTAACGGGTGCACGGAAGGACGGAATGCCTACGCGCGCTCATTGCGCCACCGCGCATTCCCAAATGGCTGAGCGACCGGTTTGCGCATTGCTGTCCTATCGTCGGCGCCCCTGAATGGTTTTGGACCGCGCGGTAGAGGACGTGTGAGATGCCCAGGCTGATCAAGATCACCACCCCCCTCTCACACCTCCTATAATACAATGCCTCGCGTCACGATTCAGGCACCAGGGCGGTCTTCACGCCTTTTCGCGCCCAGGCGATGTCGAGAGCCTGCTGGTATTCCGGTAGCGGGATCTCCTGGGTGACGATCTCATCGACCTTTACCTTGCCGCTCTCCAGATAAGCAATGGCGCGGGGGAAACTATCGATCTGCGCAAACGATCCTTTGATGCTGATTTCACCCCGGAACAGGTCAAAGGGGTTAAACCGAACGGAAGCATTTTCCGGGTAAACGCCGTACACCAGCAGCGTGCCGCGACGACGCACAAACCGCAATGCCTCCTGGCAGACTGCGGGGGCCCCGGTAGCCTCGATGACGTAGTCGAATCCTTTGGGGCTGAGCGCTTGCAGCCGCCGGCGGTGCACCTCCGGATCCTCCCGATCCATCGGTACGACTTCATCGGCGCCCAGCCGCGCGGCCAGATCAAGCTTCGGGCCGGGCGGCGCGGCGACCACGAGCCGGGCGGCTCCATTAAGCCTGACCAGTTGCGCCAGCACCTGGCCGGTCGGGCCTGCGCCAAAAAGCAGGACGTCACTGCCCGGCTTGGCATCCAGAACTTCGGTCCCGTGCAGCGCGCAGGCCGTGGGTTCGACCATGACCGCCTCACGCGGGCTAAGCCGGTTAATGACAAACAGCCGGTCCGCTTTGATCTTTACGTACTCGGCAAAGCCGCCGTTATGATTGATGCCGTAACAGCTCAGATTTTCGCAAAGCAGAAAGTCCCCGCGCAGGCAATAGAAACAAGAACCGCAAGCAAGATTGCTGTTGGCGACAACCCGTTGCCCGGGTTTAAATCCTGACACGTTGCTGCCGATCTCAACCAGTTCACCGGTGAACTCGTGGCCCGGGATCAACGGGAAACGCGGGCCGAATTCGCCCTCGTGAACGTGAAGGTCGGTACCGCACAGGCCACAAGCGTGGACCCGGATGAGCGCTTCATCCGGTTTAATCCTCGGCTCATCCGTGTCGCGATAGGAGAAATTACGGGGTGCGTCGTAGACGATGGCTTTCATAGGGGAAGGCGAACGCAAGCGAAGGAGCGGCCGCCAACCGGCGGGCCTTCGCCGTTTAACGCGACATATTATCCGCTGCTTTTTGGAGTGCGACCTGCGGCGGCGCCTGACCGTTTGTCGCCACCTCCAGGGCCGAACCCAGCGAGCTCCAGAACCGGCCCATCTGCGGAATATTCGGCATCACTTCACCGGCATCGGAGCAGGTCTTGAGGTCGCGGATCAAGGGGTTTTCTTTAGCGAGCTTGTCGTACATGGTTTTCAAAGCCGGCAGACCGATCGGTTTTGCCGCATTTGCCAGCCCTAAACCCTCGTCCGTGACAAAGTAGTCTTCCAGAAATTCCCGGGCCAGGTCCCGATTCGGCGTACCGCGATCCATATAGGCGACCGATACCCCGATGAAGGCGCGCCCCGGTTTGTTATTCATGCCGGGAACGGGCGCCACCCCGAAATCGATTCCCTTCTTGATGAGGTCAGGCCAGTCCCATGGGCCGGAGATCATCATGGCGAGCTTGCCTTGAGCCATCAATTCCTTGGCCATCGAGTTATCCGCCACGCCCTTGGGCAGGATGCCGGCGTGCATCAGGTTTACGATTTCCGTGACGGCTTCCACTGCCCCCGGGGTAGCCACCCCGACGTTATGGACGTCGTAGCCGTCCGGCGTCTTGGCGTAGACGTATGCCCCCGCACTGGCCAAAATGCCCCAGGAATAAAAAGGGCTGCTGTACTGCCAGAGGATGCTCGATTTGTCGGGATGGGCGCGTTTGAATTGCTCGTTAAAGGGGATCACGTCCGGCAGTTGGCCGGGCGGCGCACCGTTAACCAGTTGCTTGTTATAAATCAGGCCGACCACCTCAAAACTCAGCGGGTAACCCCAAAGCTGCTGTTCGTGGGTTACGGCGTCCCAGGCCTGCGAAAGAAATTTGGCCTTGTATTCGTCGCTGACTTCGATCGGTGCAATCAAACCGCCGTCCGCCCATTCCCCGACTTTATCGTGCGCCCAGACAACCACGTCAGGACCCTTCTGCCGCTGGGCGGCAATGGGAAAGTTGTCGGTGACCTTTTCAGGCGCCTCAATCTTGACCTTGATACCGAGGTCGTTCTCGAACCTTTGGGCGATCGGCCCCATCGCCTGAGCACGATCGGCGTCCATCCAGATCAATAGCTCGCCGTTGGTCCACGCGACGAGCGGACAAGTGAACCATGCAAAAATGCTCAGAAACAACCAATTGATTTTGTTCATGGCGGAGGGGAACTGACCATGCAAAACTGCGACGAATCTACGTAAGAATCAACCGAAAGTGAGACAGGGGTAACGAGCAACGGCTAACGGGTGCCGAGGAGAATTCGGCGTGTGAACCTCTGTCGCTGTGCCCGTTTAGTCGGGTGCGGTGAGTCCGCCGGTCGCCTCCATCCAATCGGCGATTTCGTCGGCGGCGCGGGAGAGGTTATTGTCGGTAAGATTCACCACCAACTTGGGCAGGAGCGACTGATCGACGTATTCCTGAATGACCTCTTGTTCTCGTACGAAGAGGGCCAGGTCATCGTATTGGGCCGGGTTACTGGAAATCTGGAGACGGCGTTTCCGCGCAAGTTCGAAGGACGCCGGTTCGCGCCAGCAGAAGACCAGCCGGAAGCCAAGGCGAGCCAAACGGGTTTCGAGCCAGGCAAAATCGTACCGGCGCCCGGCGTAAATCCACCGGGAGGTCTGGGTGGAGATATGAAAGCGGTCGACGATCCACGAATAGTAGGCGTAGAGTTCGAATAGCCGGACCCAGGTTCGGTAGGTTTCCAGCACGATATCTTCATACTCAGGTTCAAAATTAATGAGGCTTGCACCCCAGGGGTCACGGGTAAGGCCGTTCCATTCGGCCGAAATGATGGGTGAATGGTAGCGGTACTTGCGGGCACCCACGATCCGCGGGTGTTCGTTCAACGCGAACGCCAAGTCGGTCTTGCCGGTGAGGCGGGTGCCTTCGAGAATGATTTTTGGAGAACGTTTGCGCAACATGGGGACGGGCAAATCGCCATTTAGAACCGATGAGGGGAAAGTTCAACCGCACGGGGAATCCGGGCGCAAGTCAAGCTTCTTCGCGGTTGCAGGCTGCAGTGGGCGATGACCTTTAGAGGCGCCCGGTTGCGGGTCTCATAGTGGTTATGGAAGGAATGAAGAGGCCGCGATGAGTCCGGCCCGGGGGGCTCGTGCGGATAAGATAAACTTTGAGCATGAGTGATACTTCGATTTGGCGGGGACTGCATAATCCGGTTTACCGCAGGCTTTGGATCGCCAGCATCATCTCGGGTTGCTGCGTGTCGGCTCAGGACACAGCGGCAACCTGGATCATGAATACACTCACCGGATCCAGCTTCCTTATTTCGGCCATGTCAACCGTGGCTGCGCTACCGTTTTTTTTCTTTACGCTGCCGGCCGGTGCGTTAGCCGACCTGATCGACCGGCGGAAATTGTTGATCTGGATAAACGTCTGGTTGTCAGCGGCTGCCGCAACCCTTGGCGTGCTCGAGGTGGCGCAAGTGCTGAACCCGGCGTTGATCCTGACGTGCGTGTTCGCGATCGGCGCCGGGTTTGCGTTCTATGCGCCCGCGTGGTCGGCCGTGATCCCGGAGGTTGCCACCAAGGAGGAATTACCTTCGGCACTGACGCTGGGCGGGGTGCAGATCAACATCTCCGGGATTATCGGCCCGGCGCTGGGTGGCCTGGTGCTCCCGCTGTTCGGCGCGCCGGTGGTCTTCGCGTTGAATTCGGCCTGTTTTTTCCTGATCGTGATCGCCTTGGGCCTCTGGCGTCCCACCTTCAGCCAGAGCAAGGTGCCGCTGGAAAATTTCCTCGATTCATTTGCCAGCGCGATCCGGTACGTCCGGTATGCGCCCGGCATGCAGGTGGTGCTGGCGCGAGACGTCCTCTTTGCGGTGTTTATCGCCGCGATTCCCGCTTTGTTGCCGGTGGTGGGGCTGCGCGAATTGCACCTGAGTTCGACTCACCTGGGCATGCTGTTCACCAGCATGGGAATCGGGTCCGTGGTTTGCGCCATGGTGATTATCCCGCGGGCGCGCGCCCACTATTCTGCGAATACCTTGACGATTCTGGCCACGGGTTTGCTGGGAGCGGTCTTCCTCCTGATGGTCTGGGTTCGCGACACGAACGCGTTTCTTTTGGTGGCGGCCCTTGCCGGGGTCAGCTGGACCCTGATGGCTTCGGAATTATGGGTGGCGGGGCAGCGGGCCATGCCGGTCTGGGCGCGAGGCCGGATGAACGCCACGCACATGATGGTTTCGCAAGGGGGTATGGCGCTGGGCGGTTTGGTCTGGGGCGCGCTGGCGTCGTCAGCGGGCATCCAGTTTGCGCTGCTCGCGGCGACGCTGCTGCTCTTCCTCAGCCTTGGCTTGGCAGTGCCGTTGTCGATCAATTTTGCCAAGGAACTAAACACCGACCCCGCGCCGCTCACCACCGTGCACCATCGTATGCTGCAGGCGCCGGAACCGGACGACGGTCCTGTCGCCGTGAGTATGGAGTTCGAGATCAGCGAGGAGGACAGGGCGCAATTTCTGGAACTCATGCGTGAAGTGCGGCTGATTTACCTGCGCAATGGCGCTTCCAACTGGCGGCTCGACGAGGACCTGGGGAAGCGCAACCGGTTTCGGATGGAGATGATCATCGCTTCCTGGTCGGAACACCTGCACCAGCACGAGCGTATGACTCGCAGCGAGTTGGACATCTGGGAGCGTACCTGGAAGCTTAATGCCGGTAACCGGCGGCCGGTGGTGAAACATTACCTTTCAATCACCCGGGAACTGCTGCCGCGCCGGACGTTGCTCCCGGTTTCGCCGGCCCTCGCCGTCAGACCGGCCGAAGCGGAAATGCCCCCGGCTGAACCGGAAGCAATCGCGAAGGGGCCGCCGGGTGCCTGAGGCCCCGAACGGGTGAGGGGCATAGGTTTCGGTTGCGGCGGGGGCGAGGGAATCTATCGTCGGGGGTTGAGGCATAACGCACGGTTTCCCGTCCAGCCCGCCATGAAAAAGAGGTCAGCCGCTTCAACGTCGACTTTTCGCGCGCTCCATAACCCGGTTTACCGTCGCTTGTGGCTCGCCAGCGTCGTTTCCAGTACCATGGTTTCGGCGCACGACACGGCGGCTACCTGGGTGGTCAACAGCCTGAGTTCGTCGACGGTGCTTTTGTCGCTGATGTCAACCGTGGCATCCCTGCCCTTTTTCCTGTTTACGCTCCCGGCCGGGGCACTGGCCGACATGGTTAACCGCCGGAGGCTGCTCACCGTGATGAACCTTTGGCTGTCGGCTTCAGCCGGTCTGCTCGCCCTGGCCGGCTTTGCCCATCTGCTGAATCCCTACGTCATTCTGGGCGCCATCTTTTTGACGGGGATCGGCTTTGCCTTCAACGCGCCGGCCTGGACCGCCATCGTCCCGGAGATCGTTTCGGATGAGGAACTGCCTTCGGCGGCGACGTTGAGCGGGTTACAGCTGAATATTTCCAGCATCATCGGGCCGGCGATCGGCGGGCTCCTGTTGCCGGTATTGAGGGCGAACTGGCTGTTTGCGGCTAACTCAATTTGCTTTCTGGCGGTCGTTGCCACTTTGCTGGCCTGGCATCCGCGACAACGGCAATCAAAACTTCCGCTGGAAAACTTTTTTGAGTCGTTTGCCACCGCCGTGCGCTACGTGCGCTTTACGCCGAGCATCCAAGTGGTGCTGGCGCGGAACATCCTTTTCACCTTCTTCATTTGCATTATCCCGGCGTTGCTGCCCGTGGTAGGCCTGAGAGCGCTGCACCTGCGAGCGTCCAGCCTTGGCCTGCTTTTCACCTGCATGGGCATCGGCTCGGTGTTCGGCGCCATTTTCGTGATTCCCCGGGCCAGATCGCGACTCACGTCGAACCAGATCACCATTTTCGCGAACCTGCTCCTGGCGGTGGTTTTTGTGCAGATGGCCCTCGTTCGGATTCACTCGTGGTTCATGCTGACCGCGGCGCTGGCCGGCATCGCCTGGACCATGGCCGCGTCCGAGCTTTGGGTCGCCAGCCAGCGAGCGATGCCCGCCTGGGCCCGGGGAAGGATGAATGCCACGATCATGATGGTCGGGCAGGGCGCCACCGCTCTCGGCAGCGTCCTCTGGGGCGTCGTGGCCGCCAATTTCGGCCTGACGATCACGTTACTGGCGGCGGCGGCTTTGTTGCTCGTCAGCCTGGTCCTGGCCATCCCGCTGTCGATCGACTTTACGCAGGAGCTGAATTTTGACCCGGCCCCGGTCACCCCCTCGTCGCACAAACTGATCCACACGCCGCAGCCGCGCGATGGGCCCGTCATCATCACTTACCAGTTCGAGGTCGACTGGAACCGCGGCACCGAGTTTATGGTTCTTATGCGGGAAGTTCGCCTGATTCACCTGCGCAACGGTGCCTACAGTTGGGGGTTGCACGAGGATCTGATGCGTCCCAATACCTTCCGCATCGAAATGACGGTTCCGTCGTGGACCGAGCACCTGCTGCAAAATGAGCGGCTTACCGTGGCGGAGAAGGCAATCATTGATCGTGCCGCGTCGCTGCACATCGGACCCGGGCCGATCGAGCAGGGAATTTACCTGAACGTGAATCGTGAATTGTCGTTGCACCGCCATCTGCCGGTGCCGGCACCGAATACGTCCGGAACCGCCGAAGACCTTAGCACGGCGCAATGGGCGCGCTGATCCATGCGGCGGGCACCGCGCCAGAGTTCACCCGGCGGACCACGGCGGATCTACAGAAAAGGACGATCATCCGCCGCACACCCTGCCCTGCTGCCATCACCGAACACTTGCGGGGGCGGCGGATCCGCAGAACACGCAGAGAACGCAGAAAGCGATTCACAAACCCGCCAAGTGATACGCCTATCCAAGTCCTCAGGATGCCGCTCCGAACGCCGAAGTCGACACCCGACACCCGGCGCCCGCCACTTCTTCACTTCATTCGTGGCATTCTCTGCCGTGGCATTCGTGGCATTTTACTCGATACTCCCTGCATGGATCCGATTGTGCTTGGCCTGCCTCACCGTGAGCCGTTCGTTTTGATCGAAGAGGTGGAACGGCATGAACCGGGGATTGCGGCCACGGCCACGAAGGTGTTTTCGGGCGAGGAGCCATTCTTTCAGGGGCATTTTCCCGGAAATCCCTTGGTCCCCGGCGTGCTTCTGGCGGAAGGAATGGCCCAGACCGCCGGCGTCGCCCTCGGTGATCCGGATCACGTCCTTCTCCTCGCCGCCATTCAATCGATGAAATTTATCCGGCCCGTTCGCCCTCGTGAACGCGTGGTGTTTTCGGCCAGGAAAACCGGGGATTTGCAAGGCCTGTTCTTGTGCGACGTCCGGGCTTGCGTGGAGAACGAACCGGTTGCCGAAGGCCGTGTCGTGCTTGCACGCGGGCCGCGCCGGGACCCAGGTCGAGTCAGTTTAGAGGGGGTGTGAGCTGCGCCAGGGGGGACTGACTTCGGGGGCGCCGTTCTCACACGCCCTCTAAAATATTGAAAATAACAGGATTGATCAGTAATGGTCCGTTGTTCTGACCGGAAATGAAAAAATTGATCCCGCCCCTGATTGTCGGCTGCCTGGTGCTCGGCTCGATTTTTTTGATTCGTGGCCCGGAATCGACCCTTAAACCGGGTGACCGGCTGCCGCCGTTGCCGTTGGCGTTCCTGGGCGACAAACCGGATCTGGAGAAGAAGCCGTTGCTGGTTGAATTCTGGGCGACGTGGTGTCCGCCCTGCCGCAAGAGCATTCCGCATCTTAACGATCTCTACGCCCGGTACCACCCGCAAGGTCTCGAAGTGATCGGCGTAACTGATGAGGATGAGCAAACCGTCAGGAGATTCCAACAACAACTCCCGATGCAGTACCGCGTGGCGATCAACACGCCGCGCAGCCTTTATAGCCGTTTTGGGGTGGACGGGATCCCGCAAGCCTTCCTCGTCGACCGGACCGGAAAGGTGGTCTGGACGGGTCATCCCCTGGAATTGGAGGATGATGACCTCCAAGGCATCCTGCGCTGAGCCGGACCATTTGCGCGCCGGCAGGCGAGCTGGATTTGGACCTCCAGCGTGCTCAAAGCGAAGAACCTGACCCGTTCAGGTCGGCTGAACGATCAGGAACGGGTTGGACCGGCGTTCTTTCCCGATCGTGGTAGCGGGACCGTGCCCCGGTAAAACGCGGGTCTCATCCGGAAGTCGAAGAACCTTGTCGTGAAGCCCCTGGATGAGCTCCCGGTGATTCCCCGCCGGCAGGTCCGTCCGCCCGATGCTCCCGGCGAACAAAACGTCGCCGCTGAAAAGGTTGGCGCTGGGCCGGTGATAAAAACAGAGGCTTCCCGGGCAGTGGCCGGGCACCAGCAGTACCTTGAAATCCAGGCCGAGGACCGGGGTGCTTTCGGATTCTTCAATCAGAAAGCTGGGCTGCACGGGTTCGGCCTCGAGGCTGAAACCGAGGCGGCGGAAAAACTCGGGATCGGTAAGCATCGGGACGGTATCGCGATGGCACCCGATCCGGCAGCCGTATCGGCGGACGATTTTGGCGGCATCATCGATGTGATCCAGGTGGCCGTGGGTGATCAGCAGGACCGACGGCCGGCCTCCTGCCTGCTCCAACCACTCCAGGGCGCCCGTCGGGGCGTCCACCAACAGGTCGCCGCCAGGTGCCCGTACGAGATAACCGTTCGTTTCGAAAATACCCCCAATAAAAGATTGAATCTCAAGCATAACGCAGGGACATTGCACAGTTTAACGTAACCTTGATGGGATGGGAGTTCCTCTGGGTCACAAGCTCCTGCTTTGAAAATCGCCGTTTAGTAAATGCATGAAAACTCTTTGTGTCGCGATTGCCGCGGTCGCATTGTCTTTTCCCGTTAACCCCGTGCTCGCTCAGCAAAGGGCGGCATCGAAGATCAGCGCCTCCGACTCCCGGCAGATTGCGACGACGGTGGTAAAGCTGCTGGAGCAAGGCCATTACAGCCGGCAGAAAATCGATGGCCCGATGGCGCAGAAGATTCTGGACACCTACCTGCAGAACCTGGACTACAACCGCCTGTTCTTTACCCAGGAGGACATCAACGACATCAAGCAGAAGTACGGGCCGAACCTGGCTCAAGACTTGTTGGCCGGTAATGTAGAGCCGGCACGGCAAATCTATGCCCTTTTCAGGCAGCGCGTCGAAGACCGGATCGCAAAGATCCGGGTGTTGCTCAAGAAGGAGTACACTTTCAAGAGTAATCGCACGATCGCGTTGGATCGGAAAAAGGAGCCCTGGCCGGCAAACATGACCGAGGCCGATACCCTTTGGCGCGACCGCATCGAAGGGGAATTGCTCCAGGAAAAGCTTAATAAACTGGCCACCGAGCCTGGGCCCAAGGTGGTGGGACGACGGTACGATCAAATGCTCAAGAGCCTGGAGGAACGCGACGATGACGACGTCCTCCAGACTTACCTGAATTCGATTGCCCTGACGTATGACCCGCATTCGGAGTATCTCGGCAAATCCGACCTGGAAAGCTTTGAGATCAACATGCGCCTCTCGCTGACCGGCATCGGGGCAGAGCTTCGTTCGGAGGACGGTTACGCCAAGATTGCCCGTTTGTTGCCGGGAGGACCGGCTCAAATGAGTGGTAAACTCAGCGTCGGCGACCGTATCACCGGGGTAGCGCAGGGTAAGGACAACTTCGTCGATACCGTTGACCTCAAGCTCGATAAGGTCGTCGAGATGATCCGCGGCAAGAAGGGCAGCCTGGTCCGGCTCCAGGTGATCCCCGGCACGGCCCCGGATCCATCCAAGCGGAAGGTCGTGGAGCTGATTCGTGACAACGTCAAGCTGACGGAACAAGAAGCCAAAGCCGAGATCATCGAACGCGATCTCCCGGACGGTTCCACTCAGAAAATCGGCCTGATCACATTACCCTCTTTCTATCAGGACATGGAGAAGGCGCGAACGGGCAAGAGCACTTCCCGTGACGTGGCGGCGCTGTTGAAACGCCTCCAGCAGGAAGGCATCCAGGCGCTGGCGATTGATTTGCGCCGCGATGGCGGCGGTTCGCTGGATGAAGCCATCAAGATGACCGGCCTCTTTATTACCCAGGGGCCGGTCGTGCAGGTCAAAGACGCCAATGGTGACATCGACGTTTTGAAAGATCGCGACCCCAACGTGGCTTACGGCGGGCCGATGGTGGTGCTGGTCAACAAATTGAGCGCTTCGGCCAGCGAAATTTTCGCGGCCGCCATGCAGGATTATGGTCGCGCTCTGATCGTCGGCGACTCAAGCACTTTCGGTAAAGGCACGGTCCAAACCATGCTGGAACTCGGAAGGTTCATGCCCATGTTAAGCAGTTCGGCCAACCAGGCCGGGGCTCTTAAGCTGACGGTCCAAAAATTTTACCGGGTTGCCGGCGGTTCCACCCAATTCCGCGGTGTGATCTCCGACATTGTGCTTCCGTCACTGACGGACAGCCCGGAGTTTGGTGAGTCCGCCCTGGAACATGCGCTGCCCTACGATGAGGTGGAGCCGGCTCCGATCGATCTGGCCAACAATCGTAAGCCGCTTTTCGTGGATGATATCCGGCGCAAATCCATCACGCGCACCAGCCAGGACCCGGTTTTTCAGGACATCGTGCAGGACGTCAAACAGGTGAACGACCGGGTGAAGAGTAATCGCTTGTCGCTGAACGAAAAAATCCGGCGTGACGAACTGGAGCGTGAAACGGCTGAGCGGGACAAGGAAAAGGAAGACGAGAAAAAAGCCGAGGGGCAGGATCACGATCGGTATTACGAACTGGCGCTGGCGGACGTTGATAAGCAGCAGTTAAAGCGGCTCGATAAGGATCCGAACTCGCTTGCCGCTAAAAAGGCCGCGAAAGGGGACGGGGCGGACCGTTCGGAGGACGATCTGGCCTCCAACGACGACGAGGAAGCCGGTAACGTCCAGGCCGACGCGATTAAGCGCGAGACCGTAAATATCTTGTCGGACCTGATCGAGCAGACCAAAGCGCCACGCAGCGCCGCCCGCTAAAAAAATGCCACGAGTGCCACAAGCGGAAGAATGCCACAAACGGGGAGACCTACCCGGGGCCGCATTCTCCCGCTACTTGTGGCCTTCTTAATTTTCACCCGGGGGCGATTGTGGCATTTCATGGATGCCGCAAAGCGCGGGGGGGAATGCCCCATTTGTGGCATTTTTCCGCTTGTGGCATCCGTGGCATTATCTGTCCTCACCCGACGGCACCGCGCGCGGCGGAGGCAACCGCGGCAGCCGCAACGGCTTCGCCCAGGTCGATCGTTCCGTCAAAGATCGCTCGGCCGATGATCACCCCGTACAGGCCGGGGAGACTGGCCAACGATCTTACATCCTCGATGCTGGCGATACCTCCGCTCGAGATGACCTGGCCACGGAAGTTTCTGAGCACCTCGACCAGCTCGGGAATGTTTGGCCCCGACAACATCCCATCCGTCGCAATGTCCGTAAAGATCAGGGTGCCGACCCCTTGGTGATCAAGTCTGCGCACGAAATCCAGGGCATGCAATGACGTCGTCTCCGCCCAGCCTTTTACGGCCACCATGCTATCCCGCACGTCGACGCTCACGGCGACCTGCGCACCCCCGAACTTTTCCGTCAACGTCGGCACAAACTCCGGGTCCTGGACGGCTTTGGTTCCCGCCACCACGCGGACGGCTCCGGCATCGAGCAAAGCGGCCGCCGCCGCGACCGATCTAACCCCGCCGCCTACCTGTACGGGGATATTCAACGAGCCGACCAGCCGCTTGATGATGTGCAGGTTCTTCTGTTCACCCGTGAAGGCGGCATTCAAATCCACCACGTGGAGACAGTTACCTCCTTCTTCTTCCCAACAACGAGCAAATGCCAGCGCGTCGTTGGAATAAACCTGTTTTTCCTCCAGCTTGCCTTGGCGAAGCCGGACCACTTGACCGTCGTACAAATCAATGGCGGGTAGAATAATCATGCCAACGACCTCACAAACTCCTGCAGGATGGTTAAGCCCGCATCCTGGCTTTTTTCGGGGTGAAACTGCGTTGCGAATACGTTTTTAGTCGCGATTGCGGCGGCAAACGACGTGCCGTACTCTGCCGTGCCCGCGACTACTGAAGCATCGGCCGGTTCCGGATAATAAGAGTGCACGAAGTACACGTAGGCGCGCTCTGGTAACGCGGTGAAACGTTCACGGACCGCATGGTTCCAGGTCACCTGGTTCCAGCCGATGTGCGGCACCTTGAGGGCGCCGGGGATACCGGCCGTAAATCGTTTTACGACCCCGGCCAGGACGCCCAACCCGGGCACGCCAGGGCTTTCCTCGCTACGTTCGAAAAGGAGCTGGTAACCCAGGCAGACGCCAAGAAAAGGCCGTCCCTCCCTGATCCACTGCTGCACGGGCTCAAACAACCGGCGCGCGTGCAGTTGCCTGACCGAATCTCCAAACGAGCCAACGCCCGGCAAAACCAGAGCGGCAAAATCGGGGATCCGGCCGCCCGCGCTGAGCCGGGTCACGTGTGCGCCGACGCGCTCCAGCGCTTTCGTGACGCTCCGGAGGTTGCCCGAGCCATAATCAATTAAGCCTAACCGAGGATTCATCCGTGCCCCCCCGCTTTTTCTACCTCTCAAAAATGGTTTTACAAGATTCCTTTTGAACTTGGCACCCCGATTACCCGCGCATCGATCTGGCAGGCCTGGTCCAAAGCCTTGGCCAGCCCCTTAAAGATCGCTTCGGCAACGTGATGCGCGTTTCGGCCCCGCCTAACCGTCACATGCAGATTCATAGCCGCATTCGCCGCAAAACCACGCAGAAATTCCTCCACCAGCTGAAAATCAAAGGTCCCGATCGGCTGCGGGAACTCCGGCGCTTCGAACGCAAGGTAAAAACGGCCGCTCAGATCGAGCGCAACTTCGACGAGCGCTTCATCCATCGGCAGTAATGCCCAGCCGTACCGTCGCAGTCCGAATTTCTGGCCCAGAGCCTGTTTGAGGCATTCACCGAGCACGATCCCGGCGTCCTCCACCGTGTGGTGATAATCCACGCTCAGATCGCCCTCGGCCTGGACCTGCAGATCGATCAGGCTGTGTCTGCTCAGGAGCGTGAGCATGTGAT
>JAFAUY010000125.1 GCA_019243005.1 Verrucomicrobiota bacterium
CATCCGTTGGTGGTGTGCGAGCCGGGAGTCCGCGTCGACTTTTCAGAGGAAGTGACGATCACCGGCAGGCGTGGTAAGGTCCGGTCAGGTTGGTTCTTACAGGGTGCATGCAGCAATTGATCCAGATCGTTTATCGCTGTAATCCGAAAGCGGGCGCGGTTGGTCAGATCACCTGGGCGCCTGGGCCGCCCTCCAAGGTGACGGAATCGTGGCAGGAATGGGTGCGCCTTTGCTTCCAGCCTATCCTGCTGCCGCACTTGATCTCGGGTTTTCAGAGTGCCCAGGCGCAAACGCTGCGTGAGCTGTGCCGGGCCGCCGCCGGCTTGGATGCCCAGCTTTCACCCGCCGAACGCGTCCGCAGCCTCAACGCGGGAGCGGCGCTGCTCTTTCAGAAGCCTCCCCGCGGTGACCGCGTTCAGGAGCGGTTCGCCGCCGAGGTCTGCGCAGGGTCGGTTCCGGGACATTTTGCCACGCTCTTTGTGCTGCGGGCGGCCGGTTTTTCGGTCCCGCTGCGAACGGCGCTCCTGGCCTATTTGCTGCAGGAACTGTTTAGCGGCGGCTGCCCTGGCGTCTCGGTTGAAAGGTCGATGGACCTGGCCCTCCCGGCCGTAAACGCTGCACTCGGTAATGACTCGATACACGCCAAAGGAGGTGCGCCGCGTTATGGCTGAAACGCTGGCCGAGAAAGAGACCAGAACCGCGCTGGATTTGCCTTGGAATGTAGTCGTCCACAACGACCCGGTAAACCTGATGAGTTACGTCACGATGGTGTTCCAGCGCGTTTTCGGGTACTCACGGGACCGTGCCGAGCGCCACATGCTCGAGGTCCATTACCAGGGACGCTCCATCCTCTGGACCGGCGCCCGGGAAAAAGCCGAGCTATTCGTGCAGCACCTTCATGGTTATCTGCTCCTGGCCACGTTGGAGAAGGCAGAACGATGAGGATCAGCCGCGGGAAGGGCGAAAAGATTGATTTTAACCAGGTTGAGCCGATCGAAGCGGAACTCCTGAAACAGATCCCGGCTGCGACCCAGGGGGAGGATGAGCCGAAGGTGAAATCGCGTCTTTACCCGGACCCGGGCGCCAGCGCCGGAGCCGGCCTTGCGGCGGACTGGGAGGAACTGATCCGCCCCGAATTGGAACACCTGTTCCTCTCCTCGCGCCGGGTGGTCGAAGAGGACTTGGCTCAGATCAAGGAACGGCGTGGTTTTGCCACGCTGTCGATCCCCCTGGCGCATGCCGACGCCTGGCTGAACGTGCTCAACCAGGCCCGGCTGGTCCTGGCCACCCGCCACGAATTTACCGACGTGGAGTTGCTTCAGTATGAACCGCCCGTCATCTTTTCGCGACGTGACCTCGCGCTGCTGCAGATCAATTTTTACGCCGCCATTCAGGAGCGCTTGATCGAGGCGCTTGAGGGCCGCCTGCGATAGGCCTGCGGCGGGGCATCGTACGATGGATTTGAAACTTCGAGTCGTTGACGTTGATTACGTTCCGTGGCTAGGCTGCTGTCGTAACCAATCCCGATCCCCTGAAGGGGATCGGCTTTAAGCGAGTCCCTATGAGTAAAGCGGTTGTAGAGGTGCAGGTGCGAGCCGTCATCCCGACTAGCGGCGGGTGCGCGGTGTTCCTCGGCAATCCGGAAAAGGTTTTCGTGATCTACGTCGACCAAAGCGTCGGAGCGGCGATCACGATGTTCATGCGTGGGACGCAAAAAGAGCGGCCGCTGACGCATGACTTGCTGGCGAACATCCTCCGCGCGTTAGGCGCGCAAGTCGAGCGGATCATCATCAACGATCTGAAGCGCGGCACCTACTTCGCCCGCATGATTCTGAGTGCCGAAAACGAGTTGCATCAGAAGAAGATTATCGAGATCGACGCCCGGCCCAGCGATTGCATCGCCATGGCGACCCAGCAAAACGCGCCGCTTTATGTGAGCCGGGAGGTCTGGGACGAGGTTGAGGATATGTCAGAGGTGCTGCGGAAAATGGAAGAGGAAAGCACCGAAACGGGCGAAGAAGAAGAGGAGGAGTGATCTTGCCGGGCCGCGCACGGCCGAGCCAGATTTTTGGACCTGTGCGTTGCAATCGGAGGGTG
>JAFAUY010000222.1 GCA_019243005.1 Verrucomicrobiota bacterium
CCCATCGGGCCGGGCCAGGTTTGCTCTACTGTAAACATTATCACTGTCCTATTTTTCAGGTCTAGCGTAGATTTGTTTCCCTTGCATTCTCGACGTTCGAAGCTGCTGGAGTTAACCCGCGGGCAAAACATGACTGCCTTCGCACCCTCTGCCCCGGCCGCTGGCCCGCTTCGTGCGGCCCGATGCTGTTTGAAAACCGCCCCGAACGGGCCGCTGCGCTTATTTTCTACCGGCCATCAGACGTCTGCCGCGTCTTGGTTCTATGTCCGGCATCCGCAGGCGCCGGGAAGATGGATTGCGACCCGGAGCGACGCTCCGGCGCTCAGCAACGCCTTTACGGCTGCGGATCATTGCCCCGCCGGGATGAGGCAGGCAGGCGAAAGGCTTCAGCCGGTCTAAGGACACCAACGCATTACCAGAGTTCACCACGACGAGTTCACCACCTTTTTTAGCGCTCCTGATGGTTCGTGCTTGTGAAATATTTCACGAATAATCGCTTGCGGGCGCAAAGTGGCCAAACTTATCTTCCAATTGTTGTTTTTGCTCCTATGCCAACTACGCGCGATATCGAAACGCCGGACACGCTGGCACGAACAACCCGGTCCCTCGACGCCATCAATGACGCTGAATTGCTCGGTGAAAAGCTGACCATCAACATGGGGCCGTCGCATCCGGCAACCCATGGCGTGTTGCGGCTGATTTTGGAGTTGGACGGCGAGATCATCACCAGGGCCGTGCCGGACGTGGGCTACCTGCATCGCGGTGACGAAAAAATCGCCGAGAACATGCAGTATAACCAGTTCGTTCCCTACACCGACCGGCTCGATTACCTGGCGCCGCTCGCCAACAACGTCGCGTACGCGCTGGCCGTGGAGAAACTGATGGGTTGGGAGTTGCCTCCGCGCGGCAAGGCCATCCGCGTGATCTGCTGCGAGATATCGCGCATTTCCGCCCACCTGCTCGGGCTCGGCGCGTTCGCCATGGACATCGGCGCGACCACCGTATTTCTGTATACCTTTACCGAACGCGAAAAGCTTTACAACCTCGCCGAACTGCTCACGGGCGCCCGTTTCACGACTTCTTATACCCGCATCGGCGGCCAGACGCGGGACCTGCCGGACGGCTTCATCCCGGCTTTGCGCCGCTTTCTGGATGAGTTCGTACCGCAACTGGATGAGCTCGACCGGCTGCTTACCCGTAACCGCATCTTCGTCGACCGGACCAAAGACATCGGCGTGATCCGTCCGGAAGACGCCATCGACTACGCCTTGAGCGGCCCGAACCTCCGGGGAAGCGGCGTCGACCACGACGTCCGTAAAGCCCACCCTTACCTCGATTACCAGAATTACGACTTCGAGGTGCCAATCGGCACCGTGGGCGACGCTTACGACCGTTACCTGGTGCGGATGGAAGAAATGCGCCAGAGCGTCAAGATCCTGCGCCAGGCGCTCGATAAACTTCCGTCCGGCCCCATCACCGTTCAGGATCCGAAAAACCTGCCTCCGCGCAAACCCGACGTGCTGATGAAGATGGAGGAGCTGATCCATCATTTTATCATCCATACCGAAGGCGTCCACGCGCCACCCGGGGAAGTGTACTTCGGCGCGGAAAACCCGAAGGGTGAACTTGGCTTTTACATCTGCAGCAAGGGCGGCGGCGTGCCCTACCGCCTGAAAATTCGTGCCCCCTCCTTTGTGAACCTCGGTATTCTGCCCAAGCTTTTACCTGGACACCTGATGAGCGACGTGGTTTCCATCCTGGGCAGCCTGGATTTTGTCATGGGTGAGTGCGATCGGTAGCGAATGCGGACCGTCCAGTCTATAACTGTTGCGGTTGCGGTTGCCGCGACCGGTTTGGGGGGGTGTCACCGGCGCTTCACCAACCGCAACCTGGAGCAATTGCGACCAAATATTTCCCAGAAAGAGGTTGAAACCATCCTGGGGCACCCGGACCGGACGGAAAAGGTAGAACTGGAGCTTGAAACCCAAAAGAAAACGATGGCCATTACCCGCTATTATTACCAGCAGGGCGGGCAGACCATCGTGTTGCACTTTCAGAATGGTCTCTTGCTCAATCAGCCAAACTTACTGGAACATTAACGGCCGTGGACATACCCGCCGAGCTTGAAGCTGTGATTGATGAGGTGATCAAGCATTACCCCGTCTCCAAGCGGAGCGCCTCGCTGCCGTTGCTGCACCTGTTGCAGGAACATTTCGGTTACATCACCGATCAAGCCATCGAGTGGATCGCTCAAAAACTGGAGATCGAACCGGTCAACGTGCTTGAACTGGTCACCTTTTACCCGATGATCCGTCGCGAACCGGCGGGCAAGCATCACATCCGGGTGTGCCGCACCCTCTCCTGCGCCATGGCCGGCAGCTACCGGTTACTGGAGACCTTTTGTAAACACGCCAACATCGACCTGCACGCCCGGGATCATGGGGGCCACCTCCTGAAAAGTCCGGATGGCCATTACAGCATCGAGTTTGTCGAATGCCTCGCCAGCTGCGGCACCGGCCCGGTCTGCATGATTAACGACGATTTCTACGAAGCGGTGTCCGATGAGGAAGTTCCGCAACTGTTGCAGAAGTACCAGTAGACATGGGTACCGTCATCCGCACCCCGCATCCGCGCGAAAAGCGCATCATCTTCAAGAACATCGACCGTCCGGGTTACACGCCCGGCATCGATTCCTATTTTGCCGACGGCGGTTACGAAGAGTTGCGCAAGGCGTTCACGATGAAGCCGCAGGACATCGTGGCCGAGGTGAAGGCATCCGGCCTGCGCGGCCGGGGCGGCGCCGGTTTTCCGTGCGGGGCCAAATGGGGATTCATTCGGCCCGGCGAGACCAAGCCGGTTTACCTGATCTGCAACGCGGACGAATCCGAGCCCGGGACTTTCAAGGACCGCTACATCATCCATCAGGACCCGCACCAGTTGCTGGAAGGAATGATCATCTCCTGCTACGCGGTGAACGCCCGGTTGGCTTACATTTACATCCGGGGCGAATTCCCGCTCGGGGCGAAGATCCTGGAACGGGCGTTGGCGGAAGCGCGTGCGCACGGCTTTTTGGGCAAGAACGTCCTGGGCACCGGCTTTGACCTGGAGATTTACATTTTCCGCGGTGCGGGCGCCTACATTTGCGGCGAGGAGACCGGTCTGATCGAATCCCTGGAGGGCAAGCGCCCTTACCCGCGCATCAAACCCCCGTACTTTCCCGCGGCCCTCGGCCTCTACATGGCGCCGACGATCGTGAACAACGTCGAGACGCTCTGCAACGTAAAGCACATCATCAGGATGGGCGGCGCGGAGTACGCCCGGATCGGCCGGCCGAATAACACCGGCACCCGCGTTCTCTGCGTCAGCGGCGACGTGCAGAAGCCCGGGTACTACGAACTGGAGGTGGGCGCCATCACGCTGGGCGAGTTGATCCATGACGTTTGCAGCGGCCTCAAACCGGGCCGCAAGCTCAAGGCCGTCATCCCGGGCGGCAGCTCGGCCAAGGTGTTGCGGGCCGGGGAACGTTATAAGCTCAAAACCAAGCAACCCGACGGCTCCATGGCCGAGCGCGAAATCGGTATCGAAGAGGTCCCCATGGATTTCGATTCCCTCGCCGCGGCCGGCTCCATGGCCGGTTCGGGCGGCGTGATTGTCATGGACGATTCGCGCGATATGGTTTGGGCCCTGAACAACATCAATGAATTTTACGCCCACGAAAGCTGCGGCCAGTGTACGCCGTGCCGCGAAGGCTCCCTGTGGATGAAAAAATTGACCGCGAGGATGCTCGACGGCGGAGCGGTGCCGGCCGATCCCGACACGCTGAAAAGCGTGGCCGACAACATCGCCGGCCGGACCATCTGCGCTTTCGGCGAAGCTTGTGCCTGGCCGACGCAGAGCTTTGTGGCTAAATTCCGCGACGAATTCGCCGGGTATGCCGCGCGCAACGTTCCCGCCGGCGGCCACGGTAACGGTAACGCAGAAAGCCAGCCATGAGCGATCCTGTTCCTCTTCTCAACGTTCAAATTGACGGCATCTGGCACCAATTCCCAAAAGGGACCCGCGTCATCGAGGCGTGTGCCCAAGCCGGCAAATTCGTCCCCCGCTATTGTTATCACCCGAAACTCAGCTCCCCGGGTAACTGCCGGATGTGCCTGATCGAGATGGGCATGCCCAAGATGGGACCGGACAAAAAGCCCGAACTCGGTGCGGACGGCAAACCGGTGATCAGCTGGATCCCACGACCGCAGATCTCCTGCGCCCAGGACATCGCCGAGGGCATGGGCATCCGTACCGATTCGCCCCTGACGCGGGAGTGCCGGCACGGCGTGATGGAATTCCTGCTCATCAATCACCCGTTGGATTGCCCGATCTGCGACCAGGCCGGTGAATGCCGGCTCCAGGAATTCAGCGTCCAATACGGCACCGCGGGTTCACGGTTCCTGGAAGAGAAGGTAAAAAAACCGAAGCGGATCGCGCTCGGCCCGCGGGTGACCCTGGACGACGAACGTTGCATCCTGTGTTCCCGTTGTATCCGGTTCATGAAAGAAGTGGCCAAGGACGACGTCCTCGGGTTCGTCAGCCGCGGGGGCCACACCTACCTGACGGCCTACCCGGGGCGGCCCCTCGATAGCAACTACTCGCTTAATACCGTCGACATTTGTCCCGTCGGTGCCCTGACCTCCACCGATTTCCGGTTCAAAATGCGCGTTTGGTTCCTCAAGGAAACCAAAAGCATCTGCACCAGTTGCGCCACCGGCTGCAACACCGTCATCGGGGCGCGCGAACGCGTGATTTATCGCCAGACCCCGCGCGAGAACGACGACGTCAACTCGTGCTGGATGTGCGACTACGGCCGGCTCAATTTCCATTACGTCAATTCTGAAGACCGGCTTACCGCGCCGCAGATCCGGCTTAACGGCACGTTGGAAACCTCGGATTGGGGCCCCGCCATCGTCCGGACGGCGGAGGAACTCGGCCGTTTTCGTCCCGACGAGGTCGCGGTCATCGCCTCCGGCCGGATGACGAACGAAGAACTTTGGCTCGCGCGCCGCCTGATCGAGACGCTCGGCACGCCCCATCACGACGTTGTGCCGCGCTGGGGGGAAGGGGATGACCTGTTGTTGAATGCCGATCGCAACCCCAATACCCTCGGCGCCCAACTGCTCGGCGTCGCCAATGAACGCCCGGGCGAAAACTTGGCCCGGATCGTCGCGAGGGTGCGCGCCGGCGAGATCAAGGCCGTACTTGCCCTCCAGGAAGATCTGCTGGAAGCCGGCTTCACCGCCGGCGACCTCAACCGGCTTACTTTCCTGCTCGCGCTTAACATCCTGCCGAACCCCACGGTGGAAGCCGCCACGGTCGTCCTCCCCGGGGCAGCTTTTGCGGAGAAACGCGGATCGATGATCAACGCCAAGGGACGGCTGCAGCGGCTGAACCGGGCCATCGCGGCACCGGGCAACGCACAGAACGATTGGGAAGTGCTGCGCGAACTGCTCCAGCAACTGTCCGGAACGGCCGGTCCTTACGTGATCGAAGACGTCTTTAAGCAGATCGCGGGCACCATACCGGAAATGCGCGGGTTGAGCCTGAGCAAGATCGGCGATCGAGGTTACCAGCTTGAGGACGTCGAAGACGTGCCTGCAGCGCCTGCGCCGGAACCCGCGCACCTATGACCGACATCCTTTTTGCGATTGCCATCTCGCTGGCCAAAACCCTCGGCCTGATCTTCCTGATCGTGCTGCCGATGGTGTCCTACACGGTCTATGCCGAACGCCGCGTGAGCGCGATGATCCAGGACCGGATCGGACCCAATCGCGTCGGCCCGCTTGGCCTGCTGCAGCCGATCGCGGACGCGGTCAAGCTGCTGCTCAAAGAGGATTTTACCCCGGCACACGTAAACAAGTTCTATTACTGGCTGGCGCCGGCCTGCGCCATGGCCCCGTCAATGATGGCGCTGGCCGTGATCCCCTTCGGCAGCCAGATCTGGGGACAACCGATGGTCGTGGCCAACGTCGACATCGGCGTGCTCTGGGTTTTCGCGGTCTCCTCCCTGGGCGTCTACGGGATCGTCCTCGCCGGCTGGTCCTCCAATTCCAAGTACCCGTTTCTGGGCGGGATCCGGTCCAGCTCGCAAATGCTCTCCTACGAGCTGTCCCTGGGGCTTTCCGTAGTTCCCATCTTCCTCCTTTGCGGGACGCTGAACCTGCCGAAAATCGTCGATTACCAGATCCA
>JAFAUY010000243.1 GCA_019243005.1 Verrucomicrobiota bacterium
GCGGGCGGGAATCAGAGCGAAGGAAAGTTCACCAGCGGTTTCCCGCTGGCATCGGCAACCGCCAAGAAGCAAGGCGGCGGTGGCGGTGGGGGTGGCGGCGGTGATCAAGATCAAAAGGAATATCTGTTCACCGATCGCGACAACGTCCTGGTGGTACGCGCGACGGAAGAGGATCAGCGCCAGGTAGCGTCTTACCTGCGGCGCGTCGACCGGCTGGATGACGCGATCGTGGTGGAAGTCAAAGTGCTCTCCATCACCGCCAACAAATCGAAAGACATCGGGGCGGATTGGGGCCTTTTCTTCGGCCGGGACAGCTCCGGCAACCCGTTGTTCAGCCTGAACTTAGGTGCTGACCAGAACGCTGGCAACCCGGTGTCCAATGCCGGCAGCAGCGGCGGGGTCGGCAGCACCGGGTTCCCGCAAAACACTACGCTCTTCGGCAATATTGCGAGCGGTGTCGTCGGCGGTTTCGCTTATTCCAGCTGGGGTTACTTCCTCAAGGACATCCAGGTGGCGGCCCGTATCTCGTTACTGAAGCAAAATAACCGGCTCTACGACATCAGCCAGCCGACGGTGATCACCAAGAGCGGCGTTCCGGTCACCATCTCGTCGTTAACCGAAGAGCCGATCCAGAACTATACCTCAAGTCTCCAGACCACCAACGTTAGTACCACTAACAACAGCAACTCGACCAACACCAGCGCGCTCTCGACCTCTGTCCAGACCTTCAAGTACGGCATCCTGCTGGACGTACTGGCCACGGAACTGAAGAACGGCTACGTCGACCTGACCGTGACCCCCCGCATTTCCACCAAGCTCGGCACAAAATCCAACGGCCAAGGGCAGGAGTTGCCCATCATCCAGGCCAACACCACCACCACCACCGTAACGGTGCCACCGGGGCGAACCGTGGCAATGGGAGGTATCCTGGCGCTCAATGAACAACGTGACCTCCGCGAGGTGCCGGGTCTGAGCAGGATCCCGCTGATCGGCAAATACCTGTTCAGCCGGGATGCCCGGAGCCTGGTCCGTACTAACGTCATCATCCTGGTCACACCGCGCATCATCAAAGCCGGGAACAGCCCCGTGGTAACGGCCGGTTGCGACGAGCAGCACGCGCTCCGACTGAACGAAGCGTTCGGATCGAAGGTCATCGGCGGTCAGGAAAAGAAGGGCGTCGTACGGCGGCACAGCGCTGACCCGGCGGACCCGTGTGACCCTTACGAGCTGGAATGTGACGAGTCGGCGGTTCCCGCGGGCAAGGAGATCATCCGGCAGCCGGCTACGCCGTACTCGAAAGATTGATGGGTTCGCCAGCCATGGGCCGCAATCCAAGAAGTCCCGGTCGACTCGGGTGCCGGGCCAATCCAGCCGCCGGTTTCTCGTTCATCGAGATCGTGATTGCAATCGCCGTGATGTCCATCATGGCGACGGCGATGGGCAGTCTGCTGAGCGCGACGATGTATCAATCGATGAAGTCGCGCGTCGACCAGAAGGTCAGGATGCTGATTAACCGTGAAGTCGATCTGTTTATGTTTATGCCCTATCAGGAGATCGACCCTAACGTGTTGACCGAGATGGGACCTTGGCAGTACGATCCGCCTACGGATCCCCAAGCGCAGAGCGCCTACGACTCGTTCGAAGGGAGCGACGGAAATTCCTACCTGCTAACGGTCCAGAATCAAACGGGCAGGTACCATTACCTGATCACGCGGAGAATCACGCTTTATGCGGACCACAAGACCATCGATCTCTGGATCCAGTCGTGGGGTCCGAACCCAAACTTTCAAAAACTCATGAGCCAGGCCAAGGCGCCCGACCCCAATGCGGATTGGCAGAATGATCCGAACGCGGTGCTCGAGACCGTCAAGGTGAACACCATTTACCGCTATCCATAAATAAATGCGAACTCTGCACACCCGCCAGAAACAAGGTTTTACGTTGTTGGAGGTAATAATTGCCTCTGCGCTGCTGGGCGTTTTCGCGATGGGAGCGGTACAATTCGTCTCGCTGTTTTACCATGCCCGGCTGGCCGACGGCATCAACGCGATGTTCCTGGCGCAGTCATCGCGAGTCCAGGCCGAATTCCGGTACCTCTGCCAGAACGCCACCGCGATCCGGATGTATGGCTCCAAGCAGGCACGCGATGCTTCCTATGCGAACAATACGCCGGGCCAAAACGTGCGGTCCTCCGGAGACTATTTCGAGGCGGATTACGTCGACCAGAGTACCGGCCAGACGCTCACGATCGGTATTGAGTACAATTCCACTCAGCAGGCTCTCGTGATCTGGTCCTACGACAGCACGGGTAAGCCCCGTGGAAATAATGCCGCCATCCTCTGCCCGAACCAGATTGTCGAAACGGCGGGACAGGCGACCTTTGGTTTCGATCATCACGTGCCTTTCCTGAAGTACACCTTGAACCTTTCCGCCAACACCCCTACCGGCGTAGTCAACCAAGCCAGCGGCGAGTACTTCGACGTAACGGCGTACGCCAAACCGCTCTACATGAGATGAAGCTGAACCGTGTTTCCTGCTGCAGGAGCGAACAAGCATCGGCCCTGGTGATTGTGATGATCTCCGCGGCGCTTTGCGCCACCCTGGCCCTGGCAATCGTGGTCAACCGCAGCCAGTCGATGAAGCAGGCCGTCCGGCGACAACAAGACGAGCTGGCCAACCTCGACTCGCGAATTCAGGCCGGCAACGTCAAGGGCATAATCACCCAACAGGTTCAGAACCAAACGGGAGGAGTTGACCTGTCCAGCCCGCTGGCTTCGGCTCTTGGCCAGGTTACAGGCTACGGCAGCCTCACTACCGACGAGGACGGAAACAGTTCCACAGCCTACGCGGTCGCTCCCGGCTCAACCCCTGCGACGACGCCTTTAAGCATATTGCAGTACACGCCCACGACCGCGAAAAACGGCTACTTCCAACCTCAGCCGGGCACGCCTCTCACGAACGACGAGACTGATCCGCTTTGGGGGCTTCAGGTAGGGCACTATGACCCTGCCAACGATATGTTGCTTAACATAGACGTCACGCCGTCCGGCGCCAAGACGGTCTTTTACGCGGGCCAGACGACGGCGAACAAGTACACTTTCCGCCAGGTGCCGCTCAGCATCTACTCTCTTTACGCAAACGACGCGACCACGCTTTCGTCGGCCATGGTCTACGATCCCAATAGTAACAGCGATCCCAACAACCCTCACAATCT
>JAFAUY010000389.1 GCA_019243005.1 Verrucomicrobiota bacterium
CCGGCGGTAAACAGGGCCACCATCGAGGCATAAGACGTGTTTTTCGAGATCAAGCCCTCCTTTGTCCAATCGGCCATCACCTGCAAGGCCTTCGCGCCTTGGTTATTGACGTCGTCGAAGCTCAACTGGTTATCCTTTACAAACGTACCCTTCTGTTGCTTGAAAAGGGTGTACCAGACGCGCCAGAGCGAGGCAGGCTCCTGCGGGTGAACGTTTGCAGCGACCGGAATCTGGTGAGTCTTGGCTTTTAAATCCGCGAGCATCTTTGTGAACGAGTCGATGCTGTCGAGGCCGGACGGCTTCCCGTCCGCGCCGAGCAGGCCGGCCTTCTGAAGGGCAGTTTTGTTGTAGTAGAGGACCAGGGTGTGGATATCGAGCGGAACACCGAAGAGTTGGTCGGTCTGCCCGAACTCCTTGCTATCCTCAAGGGATTTATCGATCAGCGACTGCTGAAAATCGGAGGTCTTGAGGCCGGCCTGCTCGAGTTCGGCCGGGGTCAACGCCCGGAGGTCTTTCGCGAGGATGCCCGCGGGAAAGTGGGACAGGTGGTACGTCATGACGTCCGGCGTCTGGCCGGACACGACGGCCGTATGGACCTTGGTGTAAAAAGGCTCGCCCCAGGTCAGGGTCGACTCGGCAACCTGGATTTCGTTCTGGCTCTTGTTGAAGTCACTTACGATCTGCTTCATCCGCACGCCGTCGCCGCCGCCGAGAAAATCCCAGAAAACGAGGTTAGTCGGCGCGGCTTGAGCGATGGCCGAGAGGAAACAGGCGGTTAAACAACAGATGGTTGCTTTCATAGGGGGAATTCAGAATCGGGATGTTGGAACTCTTGGGCTGAGAGGGCAAGGCGCTGCAATCGTCAAATCGGGCTACCTCCATTCATTCGATCAATAGGACAGGGTCAGCATCGCCCAGGAAAGCGGGCGCAGGCTGGCCAGGACGGCATCACCCTTGATGGTAAAATCCTCGTACGGGACAGGCTGAACCGCGTCAGGCGTCTGCACCGTGTTCGTCGCCAGCAAATCGTCCCCGAAGATCTGAAAGCCGCTACCGCGGCTGATGGGTGGAAGGCCGCGCAGGGCGATGCTGATCTCCAGCGGCTTGGACGTTTCGCGGTTCAACATGAAAAGAATAACGGTTTTACGATCTTCATCATGCACCGCCGAGGCGATCACGTGGTCGATCATTCCCGCCGTTCTGGTCTCCACCTGCGTGGATCGAATCTTCATCCGGAGGACCGTTCCCCGCGCGTGCTGGGCGACGAGTTTGAACGGATGAAAAATCGTCTGACGCCAGGCCGCCCCGCCCGGTTCCGTAAAGATGGGCCCGATGACGTTGACCAGTTGGGCCAGGCAAGCCGCTTTGACCCTGTCCGCGTGGTTCAGCAGCGTGATGAGGGCGCCGCCGACCATCAAAGCATCCTGCAGGTCGTAGATTTCCTCGAGCAACCGCGGGGCTTCGGGCCATCCCGGCAGCGCGAGGTCCCGGGGTTCGCGCGCTTTGTACCAGACGTTCCATTCGTCGAACGAGAGCATGATCCGCTTTGCTGCCCTGCGCTTGGCCCGTACGGCGTCGCAGACCGCCAGGGTATCCTGAATGTAGCGGTCCATGATGTCGGCGTTGGCCAGGAACTCCTGCACGTCCTTGTATGGATTTTTATAGTAAATGTGCAGCGACACAAAATCCGTCACCTCGTAGGCGTGATTCAAAACCTCGTATTCCCATTCGCCGAACGTCGGCATGAACGGCTCGGAAGATCCACAGGCCGACACCTCAATGGTCGGATCCACCCATTTCATGAGTCTTGCCGCGCTTCTCGCGATGCGGCCGTATTCCGTGGCCGTTTTCTGGCCGATCTGCCAGGGACCATCCATCTCATTGCCGAGGCACCAAAACTTGACGGCGTGCGGTTCCTTGTAGCCGTGCGCGGCCCGGAGATCGCTCAGGGCGGTCCCACCCGGGTGGTTGCAGTACTCCAGGTAAGCGCGTGCCTCATCGGGTCCGCGCGTGCCGAGGTTGACGCCGAGCATCGGTTCGGTGCCGGCCAGTCTGCACCACTCGATGAATTCGTTGGTGCCGAACGTATTGGGTTCGGTGCTGAACCAGGCGAGGTCAAGCTGGCGCGGCCGTTCCGAGACCGGGCCTACGCCGTCCTCCCAACGGTAGCCCGACATGAAATTGCCGCCGGGATAACGAATGATCGTCGGGCCGAGTTCTCGAACCAAGTCGAGCACGTCGCGCCG
>JAFAUY010000468.1 GCA_019243005.1 Verrucomicrobiota bacterium
AAGGACACGCCCGCATTGGCCGCAGCGCTCTATCTGGCAGCGGCGGCGGGCCATCTTGAGCGCGATCAAGCTGAGGTGGAGCGCTTGGCATCGGTTTTGATGGAGTTGTCCGCGCGTCACCGGTTTCCGTTCTGGCTGGCCGGAGGAGAAGTTCTCCGCGGCTGGGTGCGCAGCGCTTCGGGTGACATCGTGGAAGGCATCGCCTGGATCGAAGACGGCATTCGGGAGTATCGGGCGACCGGCGTGACGCTGACCATGCCCTACCTGCTGACGTTGAAAGCGGAAGCTCTGTTCCTCGCCGGGCGTGTCTCTGAAGCGCTTGAGGCAATTCGGGAAGCGGAAACAGTGGTCGGAAAATTTGAGGAGCGCTGGTGGTGTGGGGAAGTGCACCGGCTCCGCGGGATTTTTCTCGCAACTTCGGGTGCAGAGGAGGCCCAGGTTGAAGCTTCATTCTGCGACGCCATTCAAACCGCCAAGCGGCAAAAATCATTTTCATTGATGAACCGCGCCGAAGCCACCTACGCGGAATACCGCAGCCGAAGAGGAAAAAAGCAGCCGGTTTTCACCCCGTCCGACCTATTGAGCTCCCATTCACCGCAGCGCTCTTCTCCCGTTGGGGAATTATGAGGGCGGCGATCAGCCCCAGCACCGCCGCAAACGACATCCAAAGCGCCGGCATGGCGCGGTTTCCGGTAATATGGATCAGGTAGGTGCAGAGCGCCGGGGTAAACCCGCCGAGAAAAGCCGTTGCGAGGCTGTAAGCTAACGAGAAGCCGGTCGTGCGAACGTCTACCGGCATGATCTCGGTCAAGGTAACCACCATGGCGCCGTTGTAACTTGCGTAGATGAACGATAGCCAAAGCTCCACCAGCAATAACCGCGTGAAGGACGGCTGCGCCGTCAGCCACAGCATCGCCGGGTAAGCGGTCGCTAACGCCAGCACCGTGAAGGTGATCAGGAGGGGCTTCCTCCCGAACCGATCCGAGACGAAACCCATCACCGGCAACCAGATGAAGTTAGAGAACCCCACGCACAAGGTGACGAGCAGGCTCGCAACGGCCGTAAGATGCAGTTCGCTCTGACCGAAGGTCGGCGTGTACGCGGTGATGAGGTAGAAGGAAACGGTCGTCATGGCCACCAGCATGACGCCGGCCAGTACGATGGTCCAATTTGCGGCCATGGTGCTGATGATCTGCGAGACGGTCGGGTGATGCTTGCGCGCCTGGAATGCTTCGGTTTCTGCCAGCGATCGCCGCATCAGGAAAAGCAGCGGAATGATCAGGCAGCCGACGAGGAACGGAACACGCCAGCCCCACAGAGTCATCGTGGGCGGCGGCAGCAACTCGGTCAAAACGACCCCCAGCAGCGCCGTTACCATCACCGCCACCTGCTGGCTGGCTGACTGCCAGCTGACATAGAAGCCTTTATTGCCGGGCGTTGCGATTTCCGCCAGGTAGACCGAAACACCCCCCAATTCCACTCCCGCTGAAAATCCTTGTAGCAGCCGACTGAAAAGAATCAGCAACGGAGCGAGCAAACCCAAAGTTGTATACCCGGGCAAACCGGCGATCGTGAGCGTTCCGACTGACATTAACCCCAGCGTTAAAAGCAGGCCCGCCCGCCTCCCATACCGGTCAATATACGCCCCGAGCACAACTGCACCGACCGGCCTCATCAAAAACCCGGCCCCGAAAGTCATGAACGACAGCATGAGCGAAGCGTACGGATCATGCCCGGGAAAGAACGTATGCCCGATCGCCGCGGCGTAGTACCCGAATACGATGAAATCGTACATCTCCAGGAAGTTGCCGCTCGAGACGCGAATAACGTTTTTTATCTTTTCAGCCCGCTCGCTGCTGTATGGACGGTCTATCGTTTTGACGCTCCCGGACTGAAGTCCGGGATTCGAGTTATTTTCAGCCATGGTACGACCTATCTTCCCATGTTCATTCTGGAAAATCCTCTTCTCGAAATTCGAATGCCGGCCGTACGCCCTTTCGTACATTCGCCTCCTCAAGCCGGCGCAACTCCACGCGACGAATCTTTCCCGAGATGGTCTTCGGCAGGTCCGAAAATTCGATTCGCCGGATGCGGTGGAACGGCGCGAGCGTTTTGCGGATGTGCTGGAAGATTGACCGCGCGGTTTCGGCGGAAGGCCCGATGCCCGGCCGGAGAATCACGAAGGCTTTGGGCACGGCCAACCGGATAGGGTCAGGCGAGGGCACCACCGCACATTCGACTACGTCCGGGTGCTCGATAAGGGCGCTTTCCAGTTCAAAAGGGCTGATTCGATAATCGGAAGCCTTGAAGAGGTCATCTGCCCGGCCCACAAACGCGAGGTAACCCTCGGCATCGCGCGCCATGACATCGCCCGTTTTGTGAACCTCTTCTTCAAGCGGCGACAGGGTGCCATCCTCTTTCTGGTACCCGGGCATGATCCCCAAAGGGCGCGGCTTGAGCACCACACAGAGTTCACCTTCATTCGTCTCCTGACCGGAGGAATCCCGCAGGACCAGCTTGAAACCGGGCAACGGTCTGCCCAGGGATGCCGGCCTCACAGGTTGCGCCGGAGAAGTGCCTGCGATGGCGGTACTTTCGGTTTGACCGTAACCTTCACGGATAGTGAGTCCCCAGACGGCCCGGACCTGGTCGATGATTTCCGGGTTGAGCGGCTCGCCGGCACTTACCACCTCGCGCAGCCGGGTTTTGTAATCAGCAAGCGGTTGGGTGACCAGTATGCGCCACACGGTGGGCGGAGCGCAGAAGGTCGTCACGTTTGCACGGGCCACGGCCTCAAGCAATCCGCTCGCGTTGAAGCGCGACTGATTGGGAACAAAGATCGTCGCCTCGGCGTTCCAGGGCGCAAAGAAACAGCTCCAGGCATGTTTCGCCCAACCGGGAGACGCGATCGTGCAGTGAACGTCGCCGGGCTGCACTCCGATCCAATACATCGTCGAAAGGTGGCCTACCGGGTAACTGACGTGGGTCTGCACCACGAGCTTGGGCTTTGCGGTCGTACCCGAGGTAAAGTAGAGCTGCAGGGGATCCCCGGCCGGTGTTTCTGCATCCGGCTCAAACTCCGCCGGCGCACCATACCCCTCTTCGTGCGCGTGCCATCCGGGCGCCGGGCCTCCCACCGCCACGCGGGTGCAGGACATCCCGAGGCGTTCAAACCTCGATGTGCAATCTGCGGCGCACACGATATGACGCACCCGCCCTCTTTGCAGGCGGTCTGCAAGGTCGTCCCGGCTGAGCAGGGGCGCGGTCGGCAGGATGACGGCGCCCAGTTTGATAAGGGCCAGAACCGTCTCCCACAGCGGCGGAATGTTTCCCAACATGACCAGGACGCGATCGCCTCGATGGACGCCCAGTCGCCGGTAGTGGTTCGCGACCTGCGAAGACCGTCTGGAGAGTTCGCCAAAGGAAAGCTTCGTCTCGGTCCCATCCTCGAAGACAACCCAAAGCGCTGGCTGCTCGCGCCTTTCACCCGCCGCGATGCGGTCGAACCAGTCAAGGGCCCAATTGAACCGGTCCAGCTCGGGCCATCGGAATCCCCGGTAGGCAACCTCATAGTTCGTACGATTCGCGAGGAGGAAATCTCGCGCGGCTCTGAATGCATCCGGCATGGCAGTAAGGGCTCCGTCTCCCCGGCGGCAGATTTCAGGATGATGGCCTCAGTTCGCGGTCAGGGGGGTAACCGGCAACATCACCCAACCGGCCGGAAATTTCACATGGAACTTTGAGGCGCCACAGAAACCGGCGGTGCGCCGGAGCCGCGATTGTTTGGCTTCTCTTCACACTCAGGATACAGGTAAGGCGAACATGCACCAACCCGTATCATCCGATAATCTCCGGACAAAGGTCGAAGATCGAAACCTGCTTCACCTCGGGCTCATCATTACCTTCGGTATTTTTGCCACGACGCTTCCGCAGCCACAGGTATTGGGCAGGCTCCCGTTACAATTTCTCCTGAAGAATGACGCCAGCGTCACCCGCGAGCAGATGGCGGCCTTCTTTTTCTGGTGCGGATTGGCCTGGTACCTGAAGCCGTTTGCGGGGATCCTCACCGACGCGTTCCCGCTTTTCGGAACGCGCCGGCGGTACTACCTGCTGATCAGCTCGGCGCTGGCCTGTGTGAGCTGGATCGGCATGAGCTTTCTGCCGCACGAGTACGGCGCGCTGCTCTGGGGCGCCATGCTCGTAAACCTTTTCATGGTGATGGCGTCAACGGTGGTCGGCGCGTTTCTCGTTGAGGCCGGCCAAAGCATGGGCGCCACCGGCCGCCTGACGGCCCAGCGAGTCTTAGTGTCCAATTTCTGCGGCCTCATCCAGGGACCGCTCGGCGGTTTCTTGGCGACCGTCGGGTTTATGTGGGCAGCCGGCGCAAATGCGGCCGTCGTGTTATCAATCTTTCCGGTCGCGTACCTCTTCTTAAGGGAGCGGGCTGTCGCCAAAAGCCGGGGGCGCGAGGTGTTTCACAACGCCGGCCAGCAGTTAGTAACCATTCTTCGGTCGAAAAATCTCTGGATGGCATTGCTGTTCATGGCGTTTTTCTATTTCTCGCCCGGATTTTCAACGCCGCTTTTCTACCGGCAAACCGACGAGATGCATTTTTCCAAGCAGGCCATCGGAAATCTCGGCATCTTCAGCGGCGCGTTTGGAATTCTGGCGGCGGTTGTTTACAGCCGGCTGATTAAACGGGTCTCGATTCGCACCATGCTGTTTATCGGGGTAGCGACGGCGGCAGTCGGAACGCTGCTCTACCTGTTCTATTCGACCTGGACGCGGGCGATCTTTATCGAATCGCAGAATGGATTCTTCTTCACCCTCGCCGAACTCGCCCTGCTGGACCTTGCGGCGCGCGCAACGCCCCCGGGGTGCGAAGGTCTCGGCTATTCGCTGATGCTTTCGATCCGCAACGTCGCCGTATTTGGCGCCGACATCGTCGGCTCGCACCTGGCGGACCACCAATGGCCATTTGCCGACCTCGTGTTACTTAATGCGGGTACGACGGCGATCGTATTAATCCTTCTACCGTTCCTGCCCGCCGCGTTGATGCGCAGCAAGGATAAAGCAGCGGCGCCGGAGGCACCCACGCCCGGCAACGCGCCCGCAGCAGAAGGGTAGAAACCCCTCTTCGGCGTGCTGCTCGGGGCGGTCAGCGGCAGTTCAGGCCGATTTGGACGCCGCCGTTTCGAGCGGAACGAACCGTCCCGCGGTCGGGTCAAACATCGCCACGGTCCCCGTACCGATCTCGTAAGTCCAGCCGTACACGCCGAGGCGGCCCTCGGCCAGCCGGGCCGCCACGGAGGGATGGGTCCGCAGGTGGTCCAACTGGGTCAGGACGTTCTGCTCGACCAAGGCTTGCACCAGGGCCGTCCCATCCAGGTCGGGGTACCGGACGCGCACGATGCTGCGCGCCGCCTCGGCGTGACGCAGCCAGGAAGCAACCGTCGGCATGCCGGCCAGCGTTTCCGGGCGTACCAACGCTTTCATCGCCCCGCAATCCGAATGACCGCAGATAACAACGTTTTTCACCTCCAGCGCCATGACGGCGTATTCAATTACTGCCGACACGCCGCCCAGGGCCGCGCCGTACGCCGGCACCAGGTTGCCGACGTTGCGGCAGAGGAAGAGCTCGCCCGGCTCGGTCTGGGTGAACAGTTCAGGCACCACGCGCGAATCAGCGCAGGTGATCAGGAGTGTTTCGGGCTGCTGAGCCCGCGCAAGCCGCCGGAAGAGCTGGCGGCGCTGCGGAAAGGCCTGCGCATGGAAGCGGCGCACACCGTCGAGCAATCGGCCCATGGAGGCGTCCGTGTCAACGACCGGTTTGCCGGGACCTTTTCGGTTCACCATAATCCCATTCCTTGTTTCCCTGTTTACATTCGGATGCGCGGCGCTCCAAATTATCGAATGCCACGAATGCCACAAGCCGAAAAATGCTCACACCGCGGGCACGGCGACGGAGTTCACACGGCACCGTGGGAACTCCGCCGTGCCCGCGGTGTAATTGTCCTGGTCTCCAGTCGCGGTACTATCCATATTAGGGCAATGATTCGCCCTCGGGGGCCGTGCCTCCGGCGGCGTTGGAGAATGCAACCCCTGGACAACCATCGTCCTAGAACCTCGGAATATGCCCGACATAGAATCTCTCTCGATCAACACGATCCGGACGCTTTGCATGGACGCCGTCCAGCAGGCGAACTCCGGCCATCCAGGCACCCCGATGGCCATGGCGCCTGTAGCCTACGTGCTGTGGCAGGATTACCTGCGATTCGACCCTGAAGATCCGATCTGGCCTAACCGTGACCGCTTTATCCTCTCGGCAGGCCATGCTTCGACCTTGTTGTATTCGATGCTGCACCTGGCGGGCGTCAAGGCGGTCAACCGCAAATACGAGACCTTGGGCGAACTCTCGGTCACGCTGGAAGACCTCCACCACTTCAGGCAACTGGAAAGCAAATGTCCGGGCCACCCCGAGTACCGATGGACGTCCGGGGTGGAAACCACCACCGGTCCCCTGGGCCAGGGTGTGGCCACCAGCGTGGGGATCGCGCTGGCGGGCAAATGGCTCGCCGACCGGTATAACCGCCCCGAATTTACCCTGTTCGACTACGACGTGTACGCGCTGGCCGGCGACGGGGATATGATGGAGGGCATCAGCAGTGAAGCCGCCTCGCTGGCGGGCCATTTGCGGCTGCCTAACCTCTGCTGGATTTACGACAGCAACCGCATCACCATCGAAGGTAACACCGGTTTAACCTTCTCCGAAGACGTGGCCGGGCGCTTTCTGGCCTACGGCTGGAGCGTGCACCGGGTATCGAACGCCAACGATCTGGACCTGCTGCGCGAAGCGTTTGATCACTTCAAGAAGACCACCGACCGGCCAACCTTGATCATCGTCGACAGCCACATCGCCTACGGCGCCCCCACGAAGCAGGATACCGCCGCGGCCCACGGCGAACCCCTGGGAGAAACGGAAATCCGGGCGACCAAACGCCGTTACCAATGGCCGGAGGATGCCAAGTTTCTGGTACCCCCGGAAGTGCCGGAGGATTTCAAAGCCAAGCTTGGCCAGCGTGGGGCCACGCTGCGCAACCAGTGGATGGGGTTGTTTGGGGCCTATGAAAAGCAGTACCCGGACCTGGCGGCCGAAACGCTCTCGATCCAACGCCGGGAACTGCCGAAGGGCTGGGATGCCGACATCCCTACCTTTCCCGCCGACCCGAAGGGGCTGGCCACGCGAGACTCTTCCGGCAAGGTATTAAATGCCCTGGCTAAACGGCACCCTTGGCTGATCGGCGGCGCGGCCGACCTGGCGCCCTCGACCAAAACCTACCTTAACGGCCAGGGCGACATCGGCCGGGACAACTTTACAGGCAGAAATCTCCACTTCGGGATCCGGGAACACGCCATGGGGGCCATCCTGAATGGGATCGCGCTGGCGAAACTCAGGCCCTTCGGGGCGGGCTTTCTCATCTTCAGCGACTACGGCCGGCCTGCCTTGCGCCTTGCGGCGATCATGGAACTACCGGTGATCTACATCTTCACCCACGACTCTATCGGTGTGGGCGAAGACGGGCCCACCCATCAGCCGATCGAACACCTACCCTCGCTGCGGGCGATCCCGAGCCTGATCGTTATCCGGCCCTGCGACGCCAACGAAGTGGCGGAAGCCTGGCGCGTGACCATGGAACAACAACACGAGCCGGTGGCGCTCATTTTGTCCCGGCAAGCCTTGCCCACGCTGGACCGGTCCAAGTTCGCGCCCGCGTCGGGTCTGCGGCGGGGTGCCTACGTCCTTTCGGAGGCCTCAAACGGCAAGCCGGAAGTCTTGCTGTTAGCGACCGGCAGCGAGGTGCCGCTCTGCGTGGATGCCCAGGCGGCGCTCAAACAGCAAGGGGTGGAAGCACGCGTGGTCAGCATGCCGTCCTGGGAACTGTTCGAACAGCAGGACGCTGAATACCGCGAATCGGTTCTACCGGCGGCCATCAAAGCACGGGTCTCGGTGGAAAAGGCTGCGCGCTTTGGTTGGGAACGCTACGTCGGCCTGGAAGGAGAACGCATCGGCATGAAGACGTTCGGGGCTTCCGCCCCGTTAAAAGAGCTGCAGAAGAAGTTTGGCTTTACGGTGGAGGCCGTGGTGTCGGCGGCCGTGGAGCAGGTGCACAAAGCCAAACCATCGCCCCAAAGTTAGATTCCCGATTATCAGCAGCGGACGCAACACCGGCCTTACATGAACACGACGCTGGCAGATGGGCCGCGGCCTATTCTGCCGGCGCCTTACACGGTTATGATTCCCGGCAGGGAAGGGTTTTGGTCTCGTTCAAGTAATTCAGCGAGGTTTGAGAGCAGAATTGCGCCAGGCCGGGTCGGATCCGAGGGCAGACGCCATGCCCCCGGAAATTGAGCAAGCCACGCCCGACGCTGCTCATCGTCGGCGTCCTCCCAACGTTTACGGGCACCTTCCAGGCGGACGGCGGAACTTCGGCTCAGCTTTGCCGCCTGCGCCTGCTCGTGCAGTTCCTCGCGGCGTTTGGCGGCCGCGGCGCCCGACGGGAGTGTCATCGTAGGCGTGTTCGGGATGGCGCGGAAAGACCAGCCGACGACGCGCTTGCCTTCTTTGATCGGGTCGTACCGGAAAGTCACGTCGGCACGCTCGTTCAGTTCCCGCATCGCGCGTTTAAGTACCACGGCGATGTGCTTCGGTTCGTCGTATGCTGAACCCTTCAGCGCCAGGAAGCTACGGGCCCGCTCCAGGGTGAACTCCCAGGCCGGTAGCTGGTTACGAGCGTCACGCGGGTTCCAGGAGCGGACGTACATGTACATGCGCATTGCGTAGGAACTCTTAAGCCTGAGGAAAACATCCAGCGGAACCTGCGTGAAATGCTCCTTGAGCTGCACCAGCAGCGGTCTCATTTCATCATGGAAACGCAACTCGATGATGCCCTGGTGATCCCAGTATTTAGCGTACGAAAAGATTTGAAACTTTGTCCGGGACCCATCCACCGGGTTGTTGATTTCCACCAATGACCGCATCATTTCATCGGCCGCCCGCTCAAGCGTTTCATACGCGGAGCGGCCAGCCAGCCCCAGCCCGGCCATGTAATCTTTCACGCGCAACCGGTGGGTAACGAGGTCTCCTTCCTGCGTAGCCTTGACCGCCAGCATGATGACAAGGCGGTAGCCCAGGGCCGTAAGTTCCGTCCGAGCGCGCGCCAGCTCGTTATGGATCACGGCGACCTGTTTGCGACGTCGTTCGCGCATCCCAAGTATAAAGCTAAACGGAGTCGAAAACTGCAAGCGCTTTTCCCGTTTCCCGTTTCTGTCACCGATCGGGCTGCCGTCGCTACAGCTCCCTATGGATTCCGTCCCGTTTATGTCACCAATGCAGGCCCCGGTGGTACTTGGCCGGTTCACAACAAATCTTTTTTTGGTTAAAATCCGGTTTACCGGGTCTTAACCGGTGTTTACCTGAAGAACCTGGGGGCGGCCGCGCGTCGATCGGCGACAAAAACGGGAAAAAGCGACAAGAGGCTTCCGCCCAGTGCGCCAACGCCGACCGCCTTTGCGGGGCTACGGTTTTTTCGACGGCTCATGCCGGGCGACCACATGACGGGCGACAAGAATCGGCGACAAGAACGGGAGCAGGTGACACGACGCGCCCGCCGGTCGCACCCTCTCGATCGGTGACAAGAACGGGACTGCGTCCCCCTGCAGGAACCGGACGCTTTCTGATCCCTGACGCCGGCCGGACCAACCTGATCACCCCATCGGTGACAAGAACGGGACGCCATTTCCGCCGGGAGGGCCTGCGCGCAGAGGCGTTCGGTGACAAGAACGGGACGGGCCCTCCCGCAAACCGCCCTTCCTTGGCGGCAGCGGGCCTTCTGAAACGGCAATCAGTGACAAAAACGGGACCCGATTTGCGCGCTGCGCCGGGCCGGGAAGCCGTTCTCGCCGGAGAGTGGACGCCTCAGGCCGGACGTTTCCCGGACTTGTCGCCGGTAAGGCCCTCGACCCGGCCGGCCAGGCGTCTTCGGTTCGGCCGAATCCGATCGCGCCGCATCCTTTTTCCCGTTTTTGTCGCCCATGATGAGGTGCTTCAGGCCGGGAGATATTCAGCCCGTTTCCCGCCGCTGTCGCCGTTTTCCCGTTTTCATCGCCTTCAGGATCACGGGCGGTCCATTTTTGTCGCCTTTTATCCCATTCCTGTCACCCGAGCGCTTACATATATGAAGGAAAGGGGAAACCGAAAATCTCTGGGGTGGATCATGTCTGGGAAAGACAATCCCGCGAGCGAGCCGACGCCGGGTACCTCACCCCCGCGCGGCGCGGAAGGATCCTCGATAACGTTACCGGGAAGGCCGGTCCGAAGATAGACCGTGCTAGAAGGGCTGTTCAACGCCGGACGGGTTCAACACCGAGTCTTTGAACGTTTTGATCAGCTCGGGTAGGGCGTTAGGCTGCATGCGCGAGCGGCCGCGGTTATGGCCTGAGCCCAAACCGTGACGGCGGTTGAGGTCGTCGATCTGGTCCCGCCGGGCGGCAACGAAGCGTTTCACCGCGGGCCGGAAGCACCCGGTAAGATCGGCCAGGAGTGACTCGCTGATAAACCATTTGCGACCCCGTACGTCGGCCGCTTCATTCAGGTCGGTCAGGTACCGGAACGCCTTGATGAGTTTTCCATCGGCCTGGGAGGTGTGGCGATTGACGGTGGCGGTTGCGGCAGGGGACGAGGGTCGTTCCTCGCCGGAGCGCTCGTCGGTTTCAGCTGCGGTCGCGGGCACGACGCCGGGGGATGCGCCCGGTTCGACTTCCGGCCCTGGCTGAGCGGCGAGAGGTTTGGGGATCGGATCGGGTTCGGCTGTCGGGATGGAGGGTATCGGTTCGCGCGGCCCGGCGACCGGGTCGACTCGAAGCAAGGCTGGTGAAGGAGTAGAAGGTGTGGTGGTGCTCGATGCAGGGCCGGCGGCTTGGGCGATGGCATCCATCGCCAGGTGCATCAGCGCCTCTTGGAGCTGGGCTGGTGCCAGGCTGTTTGCCCGGGAGGATAACCCCAGCAGCTGTTGGGCGATAGGCAACAGTTCGATGCGCGGCCCGGTCTGAGCGACGGCCTCTTTAAGTTGGCGTTGAAGGCCGATGAGACGAGCCGAGAGAGCGTCGCGTTCGGCAGTGAGTTCCTCGACGTGGCGCTGCAGCTTACGCTGTTTCTGCTCGTCAGCTTCCCGTTGGGTACGCTGCTGGTTTGCGGCGGTTTCCAGTCGCGCGGCGGCCTGCTGCGCTTGCTCATTGAGCGCCCGGAAACGTTCGGAAAGGGCATCTAAAAGCGTTTCCGGGGTTATTTGCTCCGGCGTAAGGTTCAGGTGACGTGCGAGTTCGCGGGCGACGTGGGCGAAAGCCAGGACGCGCTCAAGCACACGAGCCTGGGATTCGTCGGCACTGCTTTTCCAGCTTCGGGAGAGGGAAGCGTGGCCGGCCGCCGACACCCGCCAGTGTTGCGCTTTCGGTGCGGGCGAGGGTTTGGGCGATTTACCTTGCTTGGGGACGCGCTTGGTGGGCGCGGCGTTCGGGGCGGTACGGGTGGATTTGGTCGAGGGCATGGAGGTGCCTTTGGTGGGTAGCTGATTCGGGGCGGAACTGGCCGGCGCGCGAAAGACTTCCAAAATTTCCGCGCCGGGCAGTCCCAGCCGGAGGCCTTGGCGACCGTCCCGGTTACCGTGGGCGTCGGCGATGGCGTAATCGTCATAATGGCGCGAAGCAGCGTAGGAACGGCGCTCTTTCGGGTCATCGGCATCGACAATCATGCGATGGCCCTGGATTTCGGCCTTGTACAGGGTGGGATTGATGCCGGGCGGGCAGTAATAGCGGACGGCCAGCGTGGCGTAGATGGCCCGGAACAGGTGCATGTACAGGTCGTCCTCTCCTTCGCGGGCGGGAATGAGGCCGGCGAAGTGGCGATTGGCCGCTTGGCGGCATTGGCGGCCAAAGCGCTGGTTAAGGTCTCGGGGGGTGAGGGCTTCGGGACCCAGCCTGAGGCGAAGCCTTTTCCAGGCCTCGATCACCGTCGATGCTCGGACCAGCGTTGGGATCTCGAAGGTGAAGGGCTCGCCGGAGCCGTCCTGCCTGCGCTTCAGTTGGCCGGTGAACCGGACCGAGTACGCGGTTTTCAGTTCGAGTTTGGTCGAGGCACCGAGGAGTTCGCTGACTCGTCGGCCGGTAGCCACACCCAGACCGACCGCCAGCTCGGCCCAGGTGGAACGTTTATCCGAAAGCAGCGCTTCGGCGCGAGCGACGATCGCGTCAGGGTCGTGAAGGAACCGAGTATTCAGGTTGCGCGTTTCCACCCGGTCATGGGCCGGCGCATTGATCTTGAGCCAGGTCGCTTCATCAAAGCGCACCACCTCCAGCGCGGGGTGATGCTCGCCGTACGTGCGGCGGATGGCGTTGCGGACCTGCGACAAATAATTTTTTTGCTGCCGCGAGGTCTTGAGCTGCCGGCTTTCAAAGCAGCTAATGAGGGCTTTGAACCAGCGCCGGGCTTTTGCGTGGCCTTCCGGGGTGGAGGTGACCTCTGCGAGCTCGGGCAAATGAGCCGAGAGGTAGGCGTTGAGCCACTCGTAAGGGGCATGGCGCATACGGTGTATGGGCAGCGTGAGCTTTAAACTACATAAAGTGCGACGAAAGCCGCAACGCTAAACGCGGACGGGTGGAAAATTCATTCACCTTGAAGGCGGCGAGCTCACGGCAACTTTTGGCCGCTCGCAGCCTGGCGGCTTCGGCATTAGCTTGATTCGTGCGCGACTGGCTTTGGCATCTCACGATGAACACGGGGGAGTTGAGGAAATGTGAACGGCGCCATTTTACCGACTGGCATTGGGCCCAATTCGAATGCGCCGGGCTTCTGCCTGGCCCCGTCGAGATGGCGTGCGACAGCAATTATTGGCTCTACACCACCCTCAAACCGCGCGAAAAATGGGCCGCATTCGAATTCCGCCGGAATCGGGTGGGTCTGGGCCAGATTCGCCTTAGCTGGGCGTGCTTTTGCCTGGAGCAGGCCGCCGAAACCCTTACGTGGGCACAAGCGCTCGAACGATTCAGCCTGGACTGCCCGGACGCTTTCGCCGCGCGGCCGGCAGTGGAGTTGCCTGGAGACTGCCCCTGGATAGCGGCCTTTGAGATCACCCGACTCGCCGACCACGAGCGGGGCTGGATGTGGGAGTTTCATGCGCTTTACTGCTGGTACCTGGCCGGCAAGCTGTCCGAGGAGGCATGGTCGTAGGTTAAATGACCAGGGCGGGTGAGGTGGGGATCGCTCCAGCCGGCGGCCGATCGAACCTGTCTCATTTGTAACGTTCGAGTAAGGAACGCGCCACCAGAGCGGTGCTAAATCGTCGCGGGCAGCGAAACAGGTTTGAGATGGAGAAAAAACCCAAGCGAAGCGTCGTGGTCGAGGCGTGGCGGCTCGCCAAGCCTTACTGGAGTTCGGAGGAGAAATGGTCAGCCTGGGGGGCTGCTGCTGGCCGTCGTCGCACTCAACCTCGGCAACGTGTACGTCAGCGTGCGCATCAACCAGTGGAACAGCGCCTTCTACAACGCGCTCCAGGCGTTCGACCGCGCCGGGTTTTTCCATCAACTCGGCATTTTCTGCATCCTGGCGGCCGCTTACATCGCCATGGCGGTTTATGCCCTTTATCTCAACCAGATGCTCCAGATCCGCTGGCGGCGCTGGCTGACGGAGCGCTACCTCCAGGCCTGGCTTGCCGACCGCGCCTACTATCATTTGCAACTGGGCAACACGACGGACGGCTCCCACCAGCCCGATAACCCCGACCAGCGCATCGCCGAGGACCTTAATCAATTCACCAGGTACGTCCTGAGTTTGTCGCTCGGCCTGCTTTCGTCGTTGGTTTCCCTGGTTTCGTTCCTGGTTATCCTCTGGGGGCTCTCCGGCTCGGCTGACCTTCCGCTGGGTCCCTTGGGAAACCTGCACGTGCCCGGCTACCTGGTCTGGGCTGCCCTGCTTTACGCCGGCGCCGGCACGTGGCTCACGATCAAGATCGGCCGGCCGCTGGTCTCCTTGAACTTTGCCCAGCAACGGTTCGAAGCCGATTTCCGCTACAGCCTGGTGCGGCTGCGGGAAAACGCCGAGAGCGTCGCCTTTTATGGCGGCGAACGGGTGGAACTGGGCGTTTTCGAGGAACGCTTCAGCCGCGTGGTGGCAAATTTCTGGCAGCTCATGAAGCGCCAGAAGCGCCTCGCCTGGTTCACGTCGGGCTATGCGCAAGTGGCGATCATCTTTCCGGTGGTGGTCGTGGCGCCCCGGTATTTCGCCCGGCAGATTCTTTTGGGCGGGCTCATGCAGGTGATCAATGCCTTCTCGGCCGTGCAGAACGCGCTGTCGTTTATCATCACCTCCTACACCGACATTGCCACCTGGCAGGCGGTGACTGAACGGCTCAGCGGCTTTGAGCAGCGCCTTCAAGGAGTCCGGCAGACCGGCCGGATGCCCCCGTCGCTTGCCGTGCAGCGTTCCGGGACCGGGGTGACGGTGCAAGGGACGGACCTCGATCTGCCCGACGGCCGGCCGCTGTTGCACGATGTCGGCTTCGCCCTGGAGCAAGGTCAGACCCTTTTGATCACCGGACCGAGCGGCGCAGGCAAAAGCACCTTGCTGCGCGCCATGGCCGGCCTCTGGCCGTTTGGACGCGGCGAGATCCGGTTGGGCACAGGTCGCGTGCTTTTCGTACCGCAACGGCCTTACCTGCCGCTGGGCACCCTTGCCGGGGCACTGCTCTACCCGGATGAGGATGGGCCGCCAAGCGTGCCGCCGACTCGACTCACGGCCGTACTCAAGGCAGCAGGACTGGGCGCGCTTTCCGGCGAGCTCGACACCGTCGAGAACTGGTCCCAGCGCCTGTCGCTCGGCGAACAGCAACGGCTCGCCTTCGCCCGCGTCCTCTTGGCGGAACCGGCGCTCCTGTTTCTGGACGAGGCCACGTCGGCGCTCGACGAGCCGGCGGAGGCTCACCTTTACGAGTCGCTCCGAAAGGCGTCGTGGCGGCCCACCGTGGTAAGCGTCGGCCACCGCAGCACGCTCCGGCGCTTCCACGACCGGATCCTGGAACTCGGCGTCTTCTCGGGGCGGACCTCCGCGGCCGGGGCACTACTCACCAGTTAACCTATGAACGCAAACCTCGAAAGATTCACCGGCTTCGCCGATACCTACGACCGGTATCGACCGGCGTTACCGCTTGTGATCCGCGAAATCCTTTCGCAATTGGCCGGTGGCGCGTATCCCCATCGAGTGGTCGATATCGGAGCCGGTACCGGGCTTTCCACCCGCTTGTGGAAAGGCTCGGGCGCGGCTGTCATCGGAATCGAACCCTCGGCCGACATGCGCAGCGCCTTCGCTCAGGCGCAGGCACTGGACCCGGCCCTCAGTAACATCCGGTTTCAAGAAGGAACATCAATGAAGACCGGGCTGCCGGACGCTTGCGCGGACATTGTGAGCGTGTCGCAGGCGCTTCATTGGATGGAACCCGAACCGACGTTTGCAGAGGTTACGCGCATTCTTCGCCCGGGTGGGGTGTTCGCGGCCATCGATTGCGATTGGCCGCCGACGATCCACCCTGCGCTCGACGTGGCGTTCAAGGCCTGCATGGCCAAGGCGAGAGCCGTGGAAAAGGCGCATGGGGTCTCGCCAGGGGTCCAGCGCTGGCCCAAAGATCAGCACCTGCTTCGAATGCAGGAGAGCGGCCGCTTCGGTTTCACCAAGGAAATTTTCTGCCATAGCCGCGAGACCGGCGGGGTAGGTCGGTTGATCGGTTTGGCGCAAAGCCAAAGCACCGTCGCCGCGCTCCTCAAGCATGGATTCAGCGAGGAAGAAATCGGCATCTCCGATCTGCGTCAGGCGGCGGAAAGGATCCTGGCTGGCCGTGTGGTGCCATGGTGGTGGAGTTATCGATTACGGGTCGGGATCAACGAAACGGCGTTGGTGGCGGTCGATGAAGGTTGAGCGGAAGATGTCCCCAGGGTTGATCTGAGAGCAGGACCGGATAGCCTTGATAGATGCCCTTGACGATTGAGCTTCCTTCCATTGAAGGACAGGCTGCCTTCAATTTAAAACGGTGGCACGAGATTCTGGCCGATTCTTCCCTAACGAAGTTGCCGCATCGAATCGAGACCGATCGTCATGGCCATATTGTGATGAGCCCCCCGCCAGCGTTCCACCATTCGCAACGTCAAGGCAAAATCGTCGGGCTTATGCTGGCGCTGCTGCCGGAGGGTCAAGCCCTGCCGGAGTGTCCACTTTCCACCTCGGACGGAGTGAAGGCGATTGACGTTGCGTGGCTCTCGGCGGGACGCGAGGAACATGTCCTCAAACCCGTTCTTCTGGAGAGAGCGCCCGAAATCTGTGTGGAAATTATTTCGCCTTCGAACACGGTGTCTAAAATCAAGGAAAAGCAGGCGCTTTATTTCGAGGCAGGTGCCCAGGAGGTCTGGACGTGCGGCATGGATGGCAAGCTGAGGTTTTATGCGGCACCCGGGCGTGAAGTGGACGCTTCACGCCTTTGTCCCGGGTTTTCTAAAGGAATCGGTTGAGATCGCTGCACTGGAGTTGCCCGCTTGCCTTGCCGAAGAGTATGGCCGCCGCTACTTCCATCTGGTCCGCCTTGCGCAACCCCACTTACCTGCGTTTGTGGTTGGCCCTGGTGGTCTCGGGATGCTGCGTCTCTGCGCATGAAATGGCCGCGACTTGGGCTATGAATTCTCTGCGGGCGCCGGCCCTTTGGCTCTCGATGATGTCATCCGCCGGCACCCTCCCTTTTTTTTTATTTACGCTGCCGGCCGGCGCCTTGGCTGACCTCGCGGACCGGCGCCGGTTATTACGTATTTTCAACTGCTGGCTGGCTTGCAGCGCGGGTTTGTTAGCGGTCTTTTCTTTTTTGGGCGCCTTGAATCCCGAGATCATTCTCGCCGGCGTCTTTCTTCTGGGAACCGGTTTCGCGTTTCTGGCGCCGGTCGCTTCCGCCTCGATTCCTGAGATCGTCGGTCAAAAACAGCTGCCTTCCGCCATCGCGCTCGGCGGCATCCAGATGAATTTGGCAGGCATCATTGGTCCGGCCATCGGTGGTTTTCTCGTCCCGTTGATTGGGGTGAGCAGCGTGTTTGCGATGAACGCATTTGCGTTCGTTCTCGTACTGTTCGCGGTCATGAGTTGGAAGCGCAAAAGCGAAGCGCTGGACACGCCGTTGGAAAGCTTTTTCGATTCGCTTGCGGGCGCAGTCCGCTACATGCGGTACGCGCCGGGCGTTCAAATCGTCCTGCTGCGCAATTTTACTTTCGGTGTTCTGATCGGAGCGATCCCGGCGTTGCTGCCGGTGGTAGGGCTAAAGGCACTTCACCTCACCCCATTACAGCTTGGTTTCGTATTCACGTGTATGGGCCTTGGATCATTGGCTGGCGCGCTTTTCGTCCTGGAGCCGGCCAGGAGGAAGCTCAGCCCGAACCAAATGACCGTGTTGAGCGGCATCGACCTGGCCGCCAGCTATGCGTTGATGGCGATCGTGCGCCAGCCGCAGGTTTTCTTTATGGTCGCCGCATGGGCCGGGGTTGCCTGGACCGTTTCTGCCTCCGAGCTTTGGGTTGCCGGCCAACGGGTCATCCCGGATTGGATCCGAGGCCGGATGAATGCCACCCACATGATGGTATCGCAGGGTGGTATTGCGTTAGCCGGCCTTATGTGGGGAACGCTGGCGACGACGTTAGGGTTAAACTGGACTTTGTTCTCGGCCAGTTTTTTGGGGGTCGTTGGCGCACTCACCGCGAGACGATGGTCGATCGATTTCTCCACCGAACTCAACCTGGAGCCGGACCCCTTGACCTTCGAAGTTACCCATCCTTACGTGCCGGAGGCCAACGACGGACCGATCACCACGGCGGTAGAGATTGAAGTGGCACCGGAAAACCACGTGCGATTTTTCCGGCTCATGAAACAGATCAGACTGGTCTTTCTCCGGAATGGCGCATTTAACGCTCGGCTGGATCAAGACCTGGATAACCCAAATCGATTCCGTTTACAGGCCATGTACCGCTCGTGGGCCGCAGTCGAGCGGCTGGACCGACGGATCACGCGAGACGAACACGCGCTGTGGTCTGAACTTTGGACCTTACACGTCGGGCCGGACGCACCAAGCCCGAAGCGCCACCTCGGCATTCAGCACTGGATTCCAGAGGAGTCGGCAACCTCACGACTGAAACCGGCGCGGACGTTAAAGGGCGAGGGGAATGGGTCGGTCACGCCATCGCCTGCGAGATGAGGTATCGATTGCGCGGCAATCCGTTAGCCAAACGTCAGGCTTACCATCGCGTGCCCGTCGATGCGATCGAGGTCGAAAACCACATACGGTGCTTCGATCCGGAAGGCGAGGGGAACCCCTTCGGGTACGATGGCCACCTCGCGAAGTGAAGCGGGCGCCTTCACCTTCACGTTGACTTGGAACAGCGGGATCACGTCCTCGATGACGTCGAGCGCTTCGCTGCGCCGCTCCGGAATGAAATGTAACAGGTGAAGGATCCAGCGGTGCTGGCGCGCTTGTCGGGTTAGACTCACCTGGAGTGTGCTGGGGCCGTCGTGCCTGACCAGGGGCTCCGGCAGTAACAGGTCGAGCGCGTTCAGAACCATCTGCTTGCACCAGCGGGGTGCGTTATCGTTGTACTGGCTGAAGATCGGACTGGAGAAATAGACGCAACGCCCTTTTCGGACGATGCCGGGCTGGACCTCCAAACCGGACGAGGGCGTCTGCCGGTGGGAACAGAAGTGCCGATAGGTCCGGTCGAAGAACGAACTAACCATGGCAGCAAGCACTTCCGCATCCGGGCCGGCCTGAATGGCCATGCCGCGGCGGTACATGGCGTGTTCGGTCGACGGCAAGCCGCGGCCGATGGCGCCTTTCGGCAGGAGGTATTCGCAGTAATCATGGCGCTCAAAGGCCTTGCCGCGAACCAGGTTGCCGTTCAAGTCTCGAGGACCCGGATCGGTGATGGTCACCCCAAATAAATCCGTGGCGAACCGGGCCTGCATCTCGTCCATTCCGGAAGCGAAGCTGGCGATCAGGCTGCCGCCGCTGGCGACAAAATGTTCCAGCTTTTCCGCCAGTTCACCAACAACTGGCACGTGGTCAGGCAGGACCAGCAGCCGGTACCGGGAGAAGTCGCCGGCTGAGTCGAGCACATCGAACTGGTGCCCACCTTGTTCAAGGATGCGCGTTGCACCTTTGATCGCTTCAGGCAGAGCACCCACCGCGCCGCCGGTGAACTCTTCCGGCGTAAGCACCCCGATCTCGGTGACCGCCCGAGCGTCGACGCACCAGGGTTCCTTGCGCGCAACTTCCCGGTAAACCTCACCGACCAGCCCGTAGACGTCCGCGTCGATCCGCCCGCTGGGAATGAGTTGATCGCCGACCAAACATTTCGCGCCGTGCGCCAGCATGCGAAGGCACTCGAAACGCAACGCCGGCAGGTTCTTGAAAGAGTGAAAATCGCCCCAGGACGTGTGGAACTTGCCGGTGTGACCCAGGCAGTCGAGCCCGAGGGTTCGGGCGTAACGGATCGTTACCGGAAAATGCAGGTAACCCCACTCGCCGCTCGGCAGGGTTTCCAATTCAAAGTGGCTGTACGCTGCTTTAACCGGCCGGTGCCGGGGCCCGACGTGCCCCGCGTTATAAAAGATCGTGCAATCCGGGTTCCGTTCTCGAACAAACCGGGTCATGTCCCGCATAAACCCGTTGATGGTCTGAAGGCCAAACTGCCTGCGGGTCTCCGCGTTGCTCGGTTCCAGGCCTGCCGCCAGCATCTGTTCACGGCAATGACGGCAGGCACAGGCCACCGGCGAAACAATGTCGAAGAATAGTCCGTCGGTCGGAAACGTTTCCAGAATTTCCGCCGTGTGCCGTTTAAGGAACTCACGGTAAGGCGTGTTCACGCACAGCGTTTGATAAAAGCCGGCTTCGAAGGGGGGCGTTCCGATCACCCGGCCTGCCTCGTCCTGGGCGACCCATTCCGGGTGTCGCGTCGCCGTGTAGTGATCCCACTGGACGGTGAGGTAGATCGGTACCCGGATGCCGCGACGATGGCAGGCGTCGATCTGTTGGGGGAGCAAATCTTTTTGCAGGTGAGGGTGCCTGCGTTCGGGGAAGGCTTTGGATGCGAAGTAAAGCCACCCGTGATGGCAGCGCGCAAAACAGGTAATCGAGTTTACGTTCGCCTTCGCCAGTGTCTCGGCAAATTGGTCAGGGTCGAAATCCGACCCAATGAATCCGATGGATTCGCTGGTGTGAAAATCGAGGTGGATTTGGCGAAAACGTAGTTCAGCCTCTTTCAATGCAAGTCCTTGCAGGTCCTTGGAGGCGCGCCAGGCAAGGGCAGCTCGCTTCTTTCGCTTGCTCCGGATCGCGCGCGCCCTGATCTGGTGGCCGGTCGTCGTGCCGCCTCGCTCGACCTAGCGGGCGTAGCTGGCCCGGTCGTCGGCTTCCAGCCAATCAAATAAGCTGGTCCTGGCCGGATCCAGACCGAGTTTCGCGCACTCCTCGGCAAACCATTCCTTGCGCTCCGGATCCTCGTAGGGCCGGGCGTGTTCCACGCTGGTGGCCCACGCACTGATTTCTTCGTCACTCTTCGGGGTGCCGTGCGTCTCAAGCCAAGCGAGCACGTCCTTATCGGTTGCGCCGGCCTCCAGCAATTTTTTCACTTCGTCCCCGGTCACGCCCTTGAAGCCGAAGAGCATGTTGTCGAGCGGGCAGTCAAAATGGTATTCGCCGACATTTCCTGCAAGCAGGGCGCGGCCTTTATCCAGCGTACGGCCGAGGATCACGTAGCCTCCGAGCCGCTCACGCGGGCTGCGAGGTGGTTCTTTGGTGAGGTCTTTTGCTGAGCTCATAGAAGATTGCTGGGTTTTTTGGTGATTTAGAAATTGCCATCCGTCCGGTGAATGGCAAATGAGGTTTCTACACCACTTCGCGATAGAAAAACAGCTGACGCCCGGCAAATTTTCCCGACCGAAGCGGCCGGGGCGGAGTCCTTTTTGCCGCTGGTACGCGCCCGGGGGTGACAGTAAGCAGCGGTTTTCCTCTAGAAAATCTTCCGGTTATGAATTTTCCATAACTCCTGAAGAAGTGGGTAAAGTGCAGCCCTGAAGGGCCGGGCTACTTTCCGGCGGCTCTGGTGAGGCAAAGCGGGAGTGGCTGTCGCAGTCGCCATAATTTACACCAAGCGCGGAAGTCCCTGAGGCAAAAAGAGGGTAAATTTCAGCTCTGAGAGGCTCAATCACAAAATCGATAAAAAAAGCTGGACTCAGATCGTAATCCCAGTAGCCTGTCGGGGCCGCCCTTAAAGAAGGTTAAGGGTTCGTGCACTTTAACCCTGAAAAAAGATATGCAGTTTGGTGAAGCCGTTATTCTGAGCGCGTGCCCGCGCAGCGATGGAACCCAGGAGCTGGAACTTAACGCCGTGTGCCCCGCGTCGAACTATGAGCGGCTAAATGTGGTGGTGGGCGCGACCCGAGTGGCAGTTCCCTTAGACCGCCCGGAGCGGGGCGCCTTCCGCCGGTTCAAGGTGAAGCTGCGGGCCGATGCGCCCCTGGCTCAGGGAGACAAAGTGCCCGTGGAGTTCTTCTATCCCGGTGAGCAGGCCGGCGTCCATTGCCGGGGTTTGAGCCTCGGCAGCGTCAACTGAGAGCCCACCCGCGGGGGCGACCCCGGTCGGTTTAATGATTGCCGGAATACCGGCAGCTGCCCGTCGATCCGGCCCGAGATGATCTCGGCGCACTACAAACGTTCCTCCCAAACATCAAAAACGGTGATTTTATGATCTATTTCCAGAGATTTTTCATCCATTTATGCACCTCATCTCCCGCAGGCTTTGAACCCGCCCGCCATGACTTCACCAAGCCGGCCAAGACTGGGGTTCACCCCGGAGCCGATGAGGTTTTGAACGTGCACCCTGATGCGGGTGCCGGCAGTGCGCGCGCCGGTTCCGAAACGGTGACGCCATCGGTTTAAGAGCGCTGCATCCGCTGGATTTGACGACGGTAGTCAGGCTTGAAGGTTCAGTAATGCCGGCCCGCTGACGTAAGGCGGTGTGCGGGAAGCAAGGAGTTGGTGAGCTCTATCTCCCCCGGTCTTCCCCCACACCCTCTTAGTCGCGCCCGCCGGCCCGTTCTGCCCGCCGTGTAAGGGGCTGGCCTGCCCTGGGTCGTGGCCAAGGGCAGCAAACAGGGCGAAGTCCGTCTGCTACGGGCGTTTTTGGGCCTCGTGAGGGCAAACGCCACCGCCCGGATCTCTCATAATCCCGGGTACATTCGCCTGCGGCTGATCCAACGCTTGGCGAACCTTTTCGGCCAGAGCTTGCGGCGTGAAAGGTTTTTGCAAGAAAGCCACTTCGGCGTGCACCACGCCATAGCGAACGACTGCGTCGTCGGTGTAACCGCTCTGGAACAGCACCTTCAACTGCGGTTCGCGGGCGCGCAGCAGGTCAGCCAGTTCGCGCCCGCCCATGCCCGGCATAACCACATCGGTCATGAGCAGGTGAATCTTTCCAGGCTGGCTGTCGGCCAGGCGCAAGGCTTCCTCCCCGCTTGAGGCTTTCAAGACCTGGTAGCCGAAAGCTTCCAGCAGTTGGGCCGTGACTTCCCGCACCGCGTCCTCATCTTCGGCCAGCAGAATCGTCTCACGGCCTTGGACAGGCAGAACGGCAACCTCCTGGCAGCCACTCGGCCGTGCCGCCGTTCCGCGCACGGCCGGCAGGTAAATCTGAAACCTCGTGCCGGCGCCTGGCCGGCTCTCCAGCCAGATGCGACCCCCGCTCTGTTGGATGATGCCGTGCACCACCGCCAGGCCCAGCCCGGTTCCCTTTCCTTCGCCCTTGGTGGTAAAAAAGGGTTCAAAGGCGCGTGCTTGCACTTCCGGGCTCATACCGCAGCCTGTGTCGGTAACGGTCAAAAGGACGTGACGGCCCGGCCGAACTCCGGTTTCCGGTGTGCCCCCATCGACGTTGCGCGTCTCCAGGGTCAGGGTACCACCGCGGGGCATGGCATCACGGGCATTGACGGCGAGGTTGACGATCACTTGAGCGATTTGGCCGGGGTCGACCTTAACCGGCCGGAGCCGGGGCTCCAACTGCGTCACCAAACGCACGTCTTCGCCGATGAGCCGCCGCAACATTGCCTTGGCTTCCACAAGGATGGCGTTCAGGTCCACGACCTTGGGTTCGAGAACCTGTTGGCGGCTGAACGCCAACAGCTGCCGGGTCAGGGCTGCCGCCCGTTCGGCTGCGCCGCGGATTTCAGCCAGGGATTGAGCCTGAGATTCTTTGGTTGCCAAAGCCGGCGCCAACAGGGCAGCGTGACCGAAAATGACTGAAAGCAGGTTGTTGAAGTCGTGGGCCACGCCGCCAGCCAATTGACCGAACGCCTCCATCTTCTGGGCTTGGTGCAGCTGAGCTTCCAATTGCTTCCGGGCGGTGACATCGCGCGAATTGATCGCCAGCAGGCTTTCGCTACCCCCGTCGGGCATCTTTCGCCCGATGGCCTGGAGCACCCGCCAATCTCCTTTGCGGTGATAAAAGCGGCATTCAACCGGCATACTCGCCGCAGAGTGGGACCGCACCCAGCGAATCGCTGCCCGCACCCGGGGTGCGTCCTCCGGGTGAAGAAACTCGAAGATGCTCCGGCCCAGCAGGTCCTCCGGGCCGTACCCGAGCGTGCGCTCGACGGACGGGCTTTGAAACCGGACGAGGCCTTCACCATTGATCACCGTGATGAGGTCGGAAGCATTTTGGATCAGCGAACCGAACCATTCCTCACGCCGGTGCCGTTCCGCTTCGGCGTGCTTGAGCGCGTCGATGTCGGTGGTGGTTCCCACCCATTCCCGAACGTGGCCCCCGGCATCGAGCAGGGGCACGGCGCGCGAATGGGCGTGGCGGTACTCCCCTTCGGCGGATAAGCAGCGGTGCACGTGGTCGTAAATGCTCCGGGTGGCCACGGCGTGCAGCCAGGCCTCGAGAGTTGACTGCCGGTCCTCCGGGTGAATGTACGTCAGTAACCACGCGCGGTCCGGCGGATGGTCGGCATGGTGCGGCCGGAGGATGCCGCCTTCGAGCGCGAGCAGTTCCTTGCCGTCGCCGTCCATCCGCCATACGGCATTGGCGCCGGCGGTGACCAGTGCGCGGTAACGTTCCTCGCTCTGGCGCAAGGCCGCTTCGACCGCCTTGCGTTCGGTGATGTCCACGAAGGTGAGCACCACCCCGCAAATGCAGCCGTCGACGTTACGGTAAGGTAAAAGCCGCATCAGGTACCAGCGGCCGTCGTCACCGGGCACCTCACGCTCAACCGGTTCAAGCCGCTCCAGCGTGCGCTCGGCGTCGGCGGCGAGCGACTCGTAAGCAAGCCGGTAGCGCAGATTGGAGAGCGGCCGGCCTACATCGGTTGGGATCAGGTTGAACAGCGCCACGGCCGCCGGCGTGTAGCGGACGATGCGCAGCTCCCGGTCCAAAAAGACCGTGGCAATCTGGGTCGCCGCCATAAAGTTTTGCAAGTCGGTATTGAGCTGGATCAGCTCCGCGACCGTGCTTTTGAGCCCCTGGTTGACGGCGCCTAATTCCTCATTGATCGACTGGAGCTCTTCGCGGCTGGCCTCGACTTCATCAGTAGTCGTGCGCAGCTCCTCATTCAGGGCCTGCAACGCTTCGTTGGAGGCCTTGAGCTCTTCAACCGATGCCTCGTATTGCTTTACCAGGTCGTGCGGCTGTACCTGTGCCCCGCCGGGTTTGGCATTCGGCCGGCTTGTGAGTGGCGGCTTGGACGGCAGCACCGCCGACGGCACAAGGTCCGCCTCTTCAAAGGCTACGAGGTACAAGTCGGGCGCGAGCTCCGGCATCCGTTGCACCCGAAGGGTCACGGCACGGTGCGCGCCTTCCAAGTCCACCAACCGCCTTTTTACCTGGATCTCGCCTTCGGTTTGGGCCGCGCAGTCTAACGCCCAACGCAACCCCCATCGGAGCGGCTGGGGAACCAGATGCAGCACGTCCCAGTTGGCTTCGCCGCCGCTCAGGCGCAGGTAGCGGCCCACACCCTCTGAAAGGTGCACGACGCGGTAATCGCTGTTCACGATTAACGAAGGGGGCGCCAAGCATTCGCGCATCCTGCCATGCAACTCGGCGAACGAAAAGGCGCGCTGCCTGACCGGGCGTGCTTCGTCAAGAGCCGGAGCCGCGACCCCGGAGGACCCGGTAACTTGGGGGTGATGGTGCGATTCGAGTCCCTGGAAAGGGCCGGGGCGGGAAAAGTAGGTCACGTGCTTGCTTGGAAAGTGCTATGGACGTCGTTTGGTGCGACTGGCGACACGATTGGCTGAACTCCTCTTATACTTCTCTGATGGGATAGAAAGTGCTATTTGCAACTTAAAAAATGGTGGATGTGGAAATTCTGGCCCCTATTCTGGTGCCGGCAAGCGGTTCATCGCCGGTTAGGCTGGCGCGCCGGATCCGGGCCAGGCGGGGCAGTTTCCCCGTGAAAGTGGCTCCCGGCCCTCGAACCAGGCACATGCCGAACCGGCCTTCCACATGGAGGTGGAAGGGCCGGCTTTGCTTCAGCGGATCAGGAACGGACCAGGAATTAACCTTCGGCGCCCGCCGGCACCGCCAAATACCGGCTTCTGCCGTGGCTCCAAACCTTAACCAACGTTTCTTCTCCCTTCGATGGGTGTTGGGTCAGGTCGACAGCCTCACCGGCATTCCGGACGGTGTGGTGATCGATCTCGGTGATGACGTCACCTGCACGCAGACCGGCATCGTAGGCCGGCGAGTTTTGATTCACATCTGTGACCAAGGCCCCTTGGACGCTGTCAGGTACCTGCAATTCCGTGCGGGTTTGGCTGTCCAGGTTGGTTACCGTTACCCCGGTCAGGGACTCGTTCTGCGCCGGGCTGGTCGGTGCGCCCTGGGTATTTCGAGCAAGAGAGTTGCCGGACAGTTCCTTAATCGTAACATTGAACGTCTTCAGCTCCCCGCCACGGTCGACTTCGACCGGCACCGTCGTGCCCGGGGTCATTTCGGCGACCCGCAGCTTCAACTGGTTCGGATTCTCGATGGGCTGGTTATTAAACTTCACGATCAGATCGCCACCTTTGATCCCGGCCGCTTGCGCCGGGCCGTTTGGCGTGACGTCCGAGACCAGGGCACCGGTGGTGCGGTCAAGTTTCAAAGCCTGGGCCAATCCGGGCGTGACGTCTTGAATCGTTACCCCGAGCAGCCCGCGCTCCACGCGACTGTACTTGGTGAGGCTGTCGGTTACCCAGCGCACCAGGTTACTGGGAACGGCAAAGCCGATGCCCTGGTTGCCGCCGCTGCGGGAGAGGATTTCCGCGTTGATGCCCACCAAGCGGCCTTCGGTGTCCACCAGAGCGCCCCCGGAATTACCCGGGTTGATGGCAGCGTCGGTCTGGATAAAATCCTCGTCCATCTCACCGGAAGTAACCCGGTTCTTGGCGCTCACGATACCTTGAGTGACGGTTTCACCGATGCCAAACGGGTTACCGATCGCTAACACCTTGTCGCCGACTTCAACCTTGTCGCTGTCAGCCAGCGTCAGGAACGGCAGGTTCTGCGCATCGACCTTAATCAGGGCCACGTCGGTCTGCGGGTCAGTACCGATCACCTTGGCCGGCAGGGTGCGTCCATCGTGAAGGGTAACCTGAATGTCGCGGGCATTCTGGACGACATGATTATTGGTTACGACGTAGCCGTCACTGGAAACGATGACGCCGGAGCCCAGACCGTGTTCAAGTTCAGAAGGACCCGGGAATTCAGGGAAGAGTGGCCCGCGGCCTCCAAAGAAGCGCCGGAAAAAGTCGCGTTGGGCTTGCGACAGCTGATTCTGGGGACCTTGGATGATTACGGCGATGCGGACCACACTCGGGGTCACCTTCTGGACCACCGGGGCGTAGCTATCGATTGCAGTGCGGACCAGAGGGGTTTCATCAACTTTGAGCGTGAGCTTGGCGTTGGCTGAAGGGGCGTTGCCTTGAGCCGGCGCGTACAGCGCAAGGGAGGTCCCCGCCAACACGGCGGCTCCGGTAAGCAGCCAGCTGCGCGGGGTCGAGTATTTCGGAAGGCAGATATTCATAAGTGTACTAAATTGTGCTGCTGAACCAATATCGCCGTGCCGGCTGACCGTTCGCTTGCATGAACATTACATGCGTGAAAGGTAGGTGGTCACTTTCCGAGGTGCAAAAAAGGGAATGTTTTGAATCTGAAGAAGCATCTCACAACGGACGGAAACGGCCCACCGCAAATGGTGCGGGCCGTGGCGGCTGTTCCGACCGGACGGTCCGGTATCTACCTGAAAGTGGCGCGCTGCCATGGTACGATCCCGTTTTACTATGGCCAAAACAAAGACATCCCATAGTTCCAAAGTCACCACCGATCACGACGAGGTCCGGCGCTGGGCCGAAGCGCGCGGGGGTAAGCCGGCCATCGTCACACGGACTGAAGGGGCTCATGGCGAGCCCGGTATTCTGCGGATCGATTTCCCGGGTTATAGCGGCGGTGACAGCCGTGAGAAATCACCTGGGAACAATTCTTTGAGAAGTTTGCAGAAGCCAGACTCGCCTTCGTCTACCAGGAAGAAACCGCGGGGGGCGAGCGCAGCAACTTCAACAAGCTTGTTGCCCGGGAACATAAGTGATTTACACCGGTTTGCGAGTTGGTTGAGCTATTTTTGCCCCGGAGGGGCA
>JAFAUY010000469.1 GCA_019243005.1 Verrucomicrobiota bacterium
GCTACCCCCAGCCTCAGAAGGGTACGGGACGGATTTTTCCTTACATGCCCCACCCGGCAGTAAAGTACCGGGCTACTCTCGGTCGTCCCTCCGGGACTGCCCCTCCGGGGCAAAGACCGGCTCAACGGCGGTACAAACCGGGGTAGCGTGCACAAAGGTGAGCGCGGTTCACAAACTCTTGATTCGGCGAACCAAGTCTCATATGCATAGGCTCTGTGGTTTCGATAGTGGTTCGCGAGCCTGGGGCTCTGGAAGTGCGATCAGCCAACATCCCTGCGCCGAAGGCGGATGAGGTTGTGGTTAAGGTTCGCCGCGCCGGAATTTGTGGATCAGACGTTCATATTCTGCACGGCTCCAATCCCTTCGCCGTGTATCCCCGAGTAATCGGGCATGAACTCGCAGGCGAGGTCTTCTCGCTGGGCGCCGGGGCCACCGGTATCAAACCCGGTGATCGTGTAGTGGTAGACCCGGTCCTGTGCTGCGGATATTGCTATCCCTGCCGGATCGGCCGTTCAAACGTCTGCGCAAACCTTCAGGTTATGGGCGTTCATCGCGATGGCGGTTTCCGGGATTACGTGGCCGTCCCGGCCAGCGCAATTATCGGCGTTCCGGCCGACATGCCGTTCAGCCTTGCAGCGCTGGCCGAACCCTTCTCGATCGCGGCCAATGTTCTGTCCCGTACCGGTTGCGGCCACGACGACACGGTTTTGATCTATGGCGCCGGAACCGTCGGAGTCACGGCGTTACAGGTCGCCAAGCTTCACGGCGCCCGGTGCATCGTCGCCGATATCGACGAAACACGTCTTGAACGCGCCAAAACTTTCGGAGCAGATGCGGTGGTCGACTCCCGGCGGCGATCCGTTTCCGAGAGCGTGAAAGGCGAAACGGACGGCCTCGGTCCAACCGTGGTCATCGATGGGGCCGGTATTCCCGCCCTTTTAAACGAAGCTTGTCGTGTGGCAAGTCCGGCCGGCCGAATCGGTCTTCTTGGCTTTTCGCCGGCGCCTTCGACGCTCAGCCAGCAAGATGTCGTCAGCAAAGAATTGACGATCGTGGGGTCACGCCTCAACCGGCGTCTTATTCCGCAAGTGGTAACCTGGCTGGCTGAGGGACGCCTTAAACCCGAAAGCATGATCACCCAGGTCTTTGCCGCTGCGGATGCGCAGCAGGCTTTTGAGCTTATTGAGAAAGAGCCTCACCGCACCCTCAAGGTTCAGCTCGATTTTTCCTGATGGCCGACTCAAAGACCAGCATCCCTCGACTCTCTCTCGCCACGCTCGGCTTGGCCCGGGTAGGAACGGCTGGGTTTTCCTACGATCGAAGACGCCTCAGGCCCCGCGTGGTTCATCTCGGGCTCGGTGCGTTCTTTCGGGCGCATGGGGCTTTGTTCACCGAGGACGTGCTGGCCGATCAGGGCGGCGACTGGGGCGTTACCGGGGCGAGCTTGAGACGACCCGATCAGCGCAATCGCCTCACGCCGCAGGACTGTTTGTATACGACCGTAGAGAATGGCTCAAACAGCCAGAAGGCCCGCATCGTCGGCTGCCTTCTTAACGTCCTGGTTGGGCCCGAAAATCCAGCCGCGCTGCTCGACCGGCTTTCCGACGGCGAGACGGCCATCGTGACCCTAACGGTCACCGAGAAAGGCTACTGCCACGATCCAGCCTCCGGGCGTCTTAACGCCGATCATCCTGAAATCCGCCATGACCTCGAACACCCGGACGCGCCGCAGTCGGCCGTTGGGCTAGTTACGAGCGCCTTGGCGCGACGGAACGCTGCCGGCCTGCCGCCATTCACCGTTGCGACTTGCGATAACCTTCCGAGCAATGGTGTCCTTCTGGCGCAGCTCGTGTACGAGTTCGCATCACTCCGCGATGACGCGCTCGCGGCCTGGATCGAGCGCACGGTTCCGTTCCCGAGCAGCATGGTGGACCGGATCGTACCGGCCGAAGCTCCAGGCGACCTATCGGCGGTCGAGCGGTTGACCGGCCTTCACGATGCAGCGCCCGTCATGCACGAGCCATTCCGCCAATGGGTGCTGGAGGATCGATTCGTTGACGGCGTCCGGCCCCCTTGGGAGCGTGCCGGGGTTCAGTTCGTATCGGATGTCGGCCCGTTCGAACGTGCGAAGCTCAGGATGCTGAATGGCTCGCATTCGGCGCTGGCCTATCTGGGTTCTCTCGCGGGCTACGAGACGATCTTTGATGCGGTCTCGGATGAGCTGTTCGCCCGGTTCATCAAGCGGTTCTGGCGCGACGAGGTCATCCCGATCCTGCCGGCGCCGCCCGGATTGGATCTCGGGCAGTATGCGGACCAATTGTTCGAACGCTACCGCAATCCGGCGATTCGGCACCGACTTCGGCAGATCGCGATGGACGGGTCACAGAAGGTGCCGCCACGGCTTCTGTCCACCGTTCGCGATAACCTCAAGCAGAAGCGCGCTTTCAAACTCGTGGCGCTCGCGGTCGCCGGATGGATGCGCTACATCTCCGGCACAGACGAGACAGGTGCCGCCATCGACGTACGGGACCCCCTGGCGGTTTGCCTTCGGGAGCGAATCGATTCCGCCGGCACCGACCCGGCGGCCCAAGTACGAGCGCTTGCGACCGTTGAAGCGGTCTTCGGCAAAGATCTCCCGGGCAACGAGGCATTCATGACGGCGGTAACAGAGGCTTATGAAGCCTTACGGCGGGCTGGCGCCCGGCAGGCGACGGCGACCTGGGTTGAAGCGGGCGATCCGCATTTGTCGCCCGGTGCGAGAAACGGCGGTTAGGGCGGCACGAACCCTCGCGAGCGCCCGAACGCATATCGAAACCGTCAAAAGAGGATAGCATTTGCCGGTCAA
>JAFAUY010000149.1 GCA_019243005.1 Verrucomicrobiota bacterium
CGGAGCTCCGAACCGTGGTCGCGGGAACGTACGGTGCCCGTCAGAAACGGCCGAAACCAGCATCCGGGGCTGAACAACCATAATAACCATGGCGCAGCGGGGCGTCGCTGCCAGACGAATTGATTTGCCGCCACCCGCCCGACGACGGGGAGTGTACCTGGGAAGAGCGTCGGGTTGGCAGGCTCGACTTCATCAGGGTCGCTGAGCGCCTGTACTTTGCCCAGCAGCTCAGCCGGAGGAAGGGGAGAGACAAAAGCTTTGAACATAGCGCAACGGAACCGCCCACCTCTGATGGCGTGGGTCGAAGCCGGTGTCAAGAATCAACCGATGACGTCTGCGGTCGAGCCAGGAACCGCAAAGGACGGATCGCCATTTGTGGCATTTTTCCGTTTGTGGCATTCTTGGCATTTTCTGCCGTGGCTGGGATTGATTAACCGCCCCCAAAGGGCCGTCAAAGGAGATGGCCGACGTTGCGGGCGTGACATTTTCCGGCCCACGCCGGCAAGGATAGCCCTGACCGGGGGACGATTGCCCCGATTACCCCGGCTAGCCGCGACCGATGCCACCAGGAGATGATGATTTCGGCATGTCTAATCTGCGGTCGGGAAAGGATTTTAGAATACGCATTCATTATAAGACCCGGCAACGTTCCTTCGGGAAGATCGGCCGGACCGTAAAAGTCCATGGCTCGGCCGGAACCGAAATGGGGCGAACCGGACCTTACCGCAGGACCACCTTGCACCTTCTGGGGACCGCGCTTGCTTGGATCAGCCTCGGTTGCTTTATCCCTAAAGCCCGTGCGCAGACCACACCGGAAATCGTGTCGCAGGCCAAGCAGGCCATGATTGAGGTGGACGCACTGGATGCGCAAGGCAACCTGCTGAAAACGGGAAGTGCCTTCTTTGTGGACGGTCACGGGCTGGCGGTCACCAACCAGCATGTGGTTCAAGGTGCGGCTCGCGTGGTCGGGGTGAGCGGCACCGGAGAACACTATTCCTGTGAACGGGTATTTTACGCGCCCTCGGGGCTGGATTTGGCGGTGCTGAAGTTCGTGGCCGTCCAGAAACCTTATCTGGTGTTGGGTTCGTCACAATCCGCCATTGAAGGCGAGCGGGTTTGGATCATCGGTAATCCGGGCGGTCTGCCCGGCACGGACTCGGCGGGCGAGATCTCCGCGTTTCTCAATCACGGTCAGTTGATCCAGATCACCGGCCCGCTTTGGCCGGGCTCCAGCGGTTCGCCGGTCCTGGATCAAAGCGGCAAGGTCATCGGCGTGGCCGTCGGTCCGCAACTCGACGGCCAAACGCTGAACTTTGCCATTCCGGCGGAATTCGTGAGTGCGGCGCTTTCTGCGGCCCGCACCCCCTCGAACGGGGGTGCCCACGCGGTGGCCGCGGCACCGCCAGGCTCGACCCGGCCGGCCCCTGCGCCCGCGCCGGCCTCCGCTCCCCCTTCCACCCCAGTCCCTGACCCCAAAGTCGCGGAAGACCGGGTCGGCCGATTCCTGCAGGAGTTCATGCGATCGTGGAATTCCGGAACCGGTCTTTCGGACGTCGATTTCTATGCGGATCGCGCGCGCTACGACGGTAAGAAAGTGCCCCGGTCGGTAATTGCCAGGGAGGAAGCGGCCTACAACGCCCGCTGGCCGAAGCGGCGCTTCTGGTTAATCAGCTCGCCGACGGTAGAAACCGTGGGCGACTCCGTTCAGCGGGTGCGTTTGCGGGCGGGGTTCGCGGTGGGGGACGGCAAACGGTACGTCACGGGTGAGGCCTCCTATCAGATCGACCTCGAGGCCGCCGGCGACACGTTCCAGGTCGTTGGGCTCGACGAACAGATCACCAAACGCGATGCGTCACCGCGCGGCAGCAGCCGCTAGGGACGTCATAATCGATCTCCCTTAAACGCTGAGCGCTCTGCCGGAGCCATCCCCGGGTGAGTTATACCGTTTGCCAAAAGTCTCCTGGCAGGGGATTTTCTCCGCCTGCGACGCTTCCTGCCATGCAAAATGCCCGCTCCGGCGGGGGTTAGGCTGTACAGGGCGGCCCAAAGAACACCCTTCTTCCGCTTTTGCTCGTTCGCTAAGCGATTAGCCAAGGCGCTATTCCGTTTTGCAGAAAACGAACTAACTCTCTAGAGAGGACCTTCAGACGCCTTTATTATTGATGTCGTCCAGGGACGGCCGTTGGACGACGCTTCTCATGCCGCTCTGGAAAGCGCGTGGCAGAGTCGTGTACGGACGTCACGGAGTTTCCGAAGGCCTTCTCTGTTTCAAGGGTCTTCTGCAGCTCCGAGATGAAGTCCTCGCTTACCGTACTTATAGCCACTGTTACGGTTACCCCGGTTCGGGTTACGTCTGCCCGGATTGCGTTCGCATGGGAAGCCGCCTGGTCATCGGGCGTTAGCCACGCATTTAGGATCAGAAGGGAAAAAGAGTAGAAGGAATCCGCGTACGCGGTAATCTGACATTTCTAATTTCTGCCAACCCATCCGCACGCGGGATGGAGGCCACGGCCGTTCTAGCGACGCAACCGTTTCAGGCATATTTAGGAACAAATTCGCAGACTCGCGAAGGGAAATGATTGTATTTTCCTTTCTTTTTGTTCTAAGATCACCGCCACCAAGGAAGGTGCTGTCGGTTTCACGGACGTCGTGCAGTTCCGAAGACCTTTTCTGTACCGAAGGTCTTCGTCCTTATTCAACGGCCTCTAACCTTCTAACACAGTTTCACGATTAACGTCAGGATTGTCCGGCAGGGTGATTTTGACCCAAACAACAACTTTGATCCGGCCCTCGGCTTGACTCACAAGTCAAGGGGCTGACCACGATAAAACCTATGAGTATCCGATTTACAGGGGGCGCCAATCCCCTTCTGAAACAGCTGGCTGCCTGGGGGATACCCTTCTGGCTGCTGACCCTCTTCGCGATGCCCGCGGCCGCCAATTACCTGACCTCCGCGACGGTGAACGTTTCCTGCGGGAGCAAACAGTACACCATCAGCGCGTGCGGGTACGACTTCAACCCAGGTACGACCTACACCGTCGACTACACGATCAACTTCACCCCGACCGGCGGTTCGCAGACCACCCTCGCCAGTTCATCGTTCCAATTTACTCCCTCTAAGGCAGGTACGTCTCAGAGCCCGTATTGCACCGGTACGTATTCCGGCACGCTCAGCGCCCCGTTGAGTGGTACGGGGAGCTTGTCCGGAACGGCCACCCTGACGGCGAGCAGCAGCACGGTCAACATCACGTTCGAACCGAGTTCGACTGTAAATTGCGGGCACCCGACGCCGACGCCAACACCAACCCCGACGCCAACACCAACCCCAACGCCGACTCCGACACCCACGCCTACACCTACCCCAACGCCCACACCTACGCCGACGCCGACACCAACACCAACGCCAACGCCAACGCCAACACCAACACCAACGCCAACGCCAACACCTACACCGTGTCCGCCGTGCCCGACCTCATCAATTCAGTCGAGCTTTAACGGCACGCCGATTCCTGCTGGCGACTCCATCTGGTTTAATGCCCATATCAGCGCGAGCGGGATACCTTCCAGCGGCGCAACGATCTACTTCAGCTGTGCGACCGTGACCTCCAGCGCGTTCTCGGCGTCCCTTCCCAACGGCGAAATCATCTTCAGCCCGAGCGCCACTTGCGCCACCACGACGTTCACCAACGGCATGTGGGTGACCACCGTCCCGATCTCCGGGAGCGATGAGATATTCCTTACCGGTTTGGCCCTCCCGCTGCCGTCGGGTTTGGCGGGCGGAATTAACCCGGTAACCCTGGGCGGCATCTTCAGCGCCTCGGTACCCGGTGTCTCCGTGCAGTGGCAATGGGGTGCGGCCGTCTACACGTGCTTCACGACGCCAACCGCGTCATTCTACAACTCCCTTGATGTCAAGCCGACCCATCAGAACGCATGCAATTACAACAATGGGGACCATGCGGGTACCCCGGAAAATCCGGCGTTCCAGCAATGCGTTACCGGCGGAGCCAGGGGCGGTGGCGGTTCGAACTTTACGGGATCATGGAGCGGTAACGGGTCGCCAGGGCAGCTTTGCGTACCGTAATCAGTTCCTGACCATCGACGAACGGGTCTAATCGAAACCTAAAGTTAAGGCGTAGCCGAATGAATGATCGGCTACGCCATTTTTATCTCTCCTTGGCGCGTCCGGGCCAAGGGCATTTCCTCAGGATTCGGAAACGCCCTTGGCCTTTTGCCCGCCGGCAGCAACGGAGCGCAAGGCGGGCCAGAACCGCCGCGCGGAGAAGAACAGCATCGCCGCTACAACCGGGATCAACGCCAGCCCGGCGTTGGCTTCGGGCACCGCCGGCAGCGGAGCGGTCTGGTGGCTACAGCCGAGGCCAGGATCGGCGACCCGTCCCCGCTGGACCGC
>JAFAUY010000209.1 GCA_019243005.1 Verrucomicrobiota bacterium
CCCACCGGCGCCCCCCAGCTGGCACCGGCCGTCACAGTCCCTCCTAACCCGAGCTCGCCACGCGTTCGAGCGCTCATGGCCGCCCGACCCGGCCTGCGTCGACCCGACGCGGGTTTACGCGATGACCGCCAGTTGCGCTTGGTCGCCTTTGCGATCGTGCGACTCGGAGCTGCTGGGAGACGGAAGCAATCGTTCGGATCCTCGGCCGAGTGGTCGTCGGCAAGAAGCCCGACCGAACGCGACGACTACACCAGCAAGCCTTTACGTAGAGGTTCTTCGCGAGGTCGAGCGGGGCTCTCTAGACGCTCCCGGAGACGCGACAGATATTCCTGCACAGACGCATACATTTGAGGTAGGCTCTGCCTCCTGTCGGATCGCGTTGGGCCGCGATGGTTGTCTTTACGGCGCTCTTTCAAACTTGGAGTCAAGGATGATCCGTGCTTGGCATCTCTTCGTCGCTTGTGTGGCGAGGCGTCCGATCCCTCTACCCACACTTTTCGGTCTCGTCGTGGTTTGCACGATCGGGCTCATGTGGACGCCAAACGCATCCGCTGCGACCATCAGCGTGGTCAGCGGTAATGGGCCGATCGGCGCGCCTGACCCTAACGTGACAGTCACTGACTCGTGCGCGGGCACGACGACGCAGGCCACGATCGTGCCTCCATACTCGGATTCTGGCGGGTATTGGATTGATCCGATCAGCGGTAGTCAATGGGATAGTGTAAATGCCGGATCTCACGGCTGCAACGGCACGTATCAGATGACGTTTACTCTTCCTGCAGATGCTGTGTCCCCGTCGTTGACCGTGACGGAATTGGCGGATAACTCAACGAATGTCTCCGTGAACGGCAATCAACCGTTCATCACCGGCAACGTCCCTGGGCAGTGCGTACACGCGTACGACGGGCCGCCAGCCATGGGTACCACCGCGTCCGGTCTAGTCCCTGGCATAAACACCTTGACGTTCAACGTCGACAATTGTTATCCCGCAGCCGGTGTGAATCCCACCGGGCTCGACTTCGTTGCGACCGTGACCTACTCGGCTGGTGCTGCTCCCACCATTTCGTCTGTTAAGCCGGACTGGGGGCCGTACAACGGTGGTACTAGGGTCACGATCACGGGAACGAACTTCGGCAGCTCACCCTCAGTCGAATTCGCCGACAATTGTGATAACCCTAACCGCTTTCAGAATCCAGCGAGGGTGCTCAGCGCGAGCAGCACACGGATCGTCGCGTCGGTTCCGGCCGCCACGGATGTTGCATACCCCGACGGGGCCGAGAATGTCGGCGAGCTGAACGGCCCGGCCTGCCTGGGGGTTTTCACAGCACCAGCCCTGAGCGGTGCCGAAGCCTCTTGTCCGAATGGTGCCGTTACCTCGGGCGGGTGCCGATTTACGTACGTCGTGCCGCAGATAGGCTATTTGGCATTTCAGGGACACGCGCGTGGAGCGCCCACGGGTGTGTTCAGCAACTGCACGGCCGAGGTTGTCCACTCTCGGAACCATAGTGTGCTTATCTCCGCTGCACACTGCCTCACAAACGAGGATCTGCCATTCAGGGGCCGCTCCTACCACTGGTGGTGGTACGACTTTGCATTCGCGCCGGGATACTTTGGCCCGTTGTGTAAGGTGAAGACGGGCATGCAGGGGGCGAGTCAGTATTTCGGGTGCGGCGGGACGGCGCCCTATGGGGTCTGGTGTGCCGATAGCAGCTCACATCCATTCAGGTCACGAGGGCTCTATTTCGATGCTGACCCGGGCTGTGGCAACACGCCCGGGCCTGTGAAGGCGTTGACAGGCGCCAGCACGAATCCGGATGAGGATTTCGCCATCGGACTGATGGCCCCGAATCACCCCGCGCCACGTTTGAAGCTCAAGGCGGGGTGTCCGACCCGCGCGTCGACCCTTGAGGCCTGTATCGGCGGAGGCCTTCCGGTCGCCTGGGATGCTGGCGGCAACGTGGGCTCCGCCTCCGGCCAGAGCTGGAACGTTTTCGGCTACAGCGGCGCCTACCTGGACTCTTGTAGCGGCACGCCTAGTCCAACAGGGGGGCCATACGGGCAAAGGGCCAAGGGCCTCATGGTGATGCCCTCCAGCGCCTGTAGCTGGATCGGTGGCGGCGACAGCGGCGGAGCGTGGCTCAATAGTCAGAACGGATTTCCGGACGGGATAGGTGCGCTGAACAAAGCGAACCCCTGTACGTGGTTCGGAGTAGAAGGCCTATGCGGAACCTACTTGGGAACAGATGCGCGAGCCCTGTGGGGCTTCGCGCAGCATCTGCCTCCGCCATAGGCAAGAAGGCATGTCCATCGCTGGACCACTGGCGCGGGCCGAAAGAACTCAACTCTGGGGAGTCCCGCGAAACGAAGCTGGCGCTGCTGCAATGTGGGGATGCTTGAGCCACGGGTCCCTCGACGGCCTGCCGGCGGCGAGCGCGACCCGGGGGCTGATCGTCTCCCAGCCACACGGATCGCCGCAGGCACAGCCGTCGGTGAGTGGGCCGGCGTGACCCCCCGGAGAGGCGATCGGCCGTCGTCACGCAGCCAGGGGGGCGTCGCGGGGAAGATGGAAAAAAGAACCACGTTCCCCCTTCCCACAACCGCTACCAGTGCCCCGCGCTAACCCCAGGGACTTAGACCGCTCTTCCCTTTCTAGCGACCCACAGCTCTCAACTCTCCGCTGGAACCGCCGTCGAAGGCCTCGGCCGTCCCATCCAGACGCAGCCCTCGGTCTCCGGGAGTGGCCTGAAATCGAACTCCCCTTACTAACCCCTTACCGCATTCACCGCCGCGCACTTCCCCTTGAGGTAGTCCTCGCCGCCTTAACGCCTGCTTGGACGTCAAGCTGGCGCGAAGCGTGCGCGTCTCGTCGGTCGGCCCCTGGACCGACGAGCCGACACGACGAACAACCCGGCGCTGCCTCTTTCCATGGCTCGCACAGGCGCAGGGGGTTGCCGCCCCCGACGCGCACGTCCTGTTGTTCGGTGGTGTACATCGGAGACTCGACATCGGACGGTGAGGCTCTCGCGTCGGTCGTTCCCAACCCGCGGCTCCGTG
>JAFAUY010000283.1 GCA_019243005.1 Verrucomicrobiota bacterium
GGCGTTACGAAACGCCCGGTAAGCCGCCACGTCGACCCGGAAAGACGAGCGCGGGGCGGCCACTTCAAAGGCCAGGCTGCGAAACCCGCGTTCGTAAGCCCAGCAGGCGGCCAGTTGCTTAAGCTGGGAGTGAAGGGCTGTTTCCGACCGCGACATCAGGTGCCGGCACCTTACATAAGCCTTCTCGATGACCGGAGACAGCAGAATCCGCAGAACACGCAGAACACGCAGAAAGAGATCCATCCACAGATTACACAGATTAAGGGACGGGCCGGCGGCGTCTGCCCTTCTTCATTTGCGGCATTTTTCCGCTTGTGGCATTTGCGGCCTTTTACCACTGTAACCGGCGCGATGTCTCAACCTGTCAAGCTTTTCATTCCTGGCCCGGTCGAAGTTTCCGCCAAAACCTTTGCAGCCATGACGGCTCCGATGATTGGCCACCGGGGCAACGATTTCAAAGCGCTTTACGAGGGGATCATGCCCGGCCTGAAGACCCTTTTCGGCACCCAGCAGCCGGTGCTTTTGTCAACCTCCTCCGCTTGGGGCATCATGGAAGGCGCCGTGCGCAACCTGGTAAAGAAGGGTGTGCTGAACTGCATGTGCGGCGCTTTCTCGGACAAGTGGTACGACGTCTCCAAACGCTGCGGCAAGCGGGCCGAACCGTTGCAAGTGGACTGGGGCGAGCCGATCGACCCGGCCGAAGTCGACCGCAAACTTGCCACCGGCCGGTTCGATGCGGTGACGCTGATCCACAACGAGACCTCAACGGGCGTAATGAGTCCGCTTGCGGAAATCAGCGACGTGGTCCGCAAATACCCGGAAGTGGCGTTCATCGTCGACACGGTTTCGTCTTTCTCGGCGCTGCCCATTGCGATGGACCAGCTCGGCATCGACCTGATGCTGACCGGCAGCCAGAAAGCGCTTGCCCTGCCGCCGGGCCTCTCGCTGTTTGCGTGTTCGGACAAGGCTTACCGGCGAGCGGCTGAGCTTTCGGATCGGGGATATTATTTCGACCTGCTCGAATTTAAGAAAAATGCCGAGCAGTTCATGACGCCGAGCACGCCGGCAATTCCCCAGATTTATGCGCTTCGTTCCAAGCTGGAAGACATTTTCCAGGAAGGATTGGAAGCCCGGTACCAGCGCCACCGGGAGACGAATGCGCTGGTTCACCGGTGGGTGGAATCCAACGGCTTTGAATTTTTCGCCAGAGAGGGTTTCCGTTCGGTCACCTTGACCTGCGTCAGGAACAACCGCGGCATCGACGTTGCGGCGTTCGTCAAAAGGCTCCGTCAGGAGCACGGGTTTCAGATCGACGGCGGCTACGGTAAGATCAAGGGTTACACGTTCCGCATCTCCAACATGGGGGATGAGACGAGCGCGAGCATGGAACCTTTGCTCGAAGCCATGAATGCCGTCCTGCGCCGTTAAATTTATTTTGCGGTCGGTCGTAACTGAATCGCATGAACCATGCGGCTTTGAGCCCCGCTTCCCAGCCTTGTCGTATCCGGTCGGTGCTGATTCGTCAGGCCACCGTTCGTGACCTCCCGGAACTGATTCGTTTACGCTGGGACGCCTGCGACGGCCAATCGGCGGAGGACGATTATTACGATGAGTTCGCCCATCAATTTTCGGCGTTTCTGGCCGACAAATTTGACGATCGCAACTGGGGCCTCATCGTCGCTGACGTCGGCGAACAGCTCGTCGGCACCGTCTACCTTCAAAAGATTCTCCGGCTACCCAGGCCGAAAGGCGAGCCGAACAGCCAGGCGTTAGTGAGCGGTTTGCACGTCGACCATACCTACCGGGGCCAGGACCTGCGGAGGGATCTGCTGGAGAATGCGGCCGTGTGGGCTCGCCAGGCGGATGTTTCGTTGCTGCTGGTCAACGCGTCGGAAGCAACCGCGTCCGTATTTCACCGGTTCGGTTTTGCGGCGACCGACGGTTACCTGCAACTTACGTTAGAGGATGTGTGAGAGGCTCAGGTGGGATTCACCTCAGGATCCCCGGCTCTCACACATCCTCTAGCTCAATCCGGCCAAAGAAAATGTTCCAGCCTCAGTTTTGTAAGGTGTTCCTTGGCTTCGGCGGCTCGGCCGCTGCGGGTATTCGCCAATTTCTCGTACACGGCTCCCGCTGAGCTCCAGGCACGGCGCTGCTCAAGGATCTGCGCGGCGTCGAATCCGGCGCGGAAAAACCAGACCTGATCGCCGGTTGTGCCTCCGAGACCCAGCGCGTCGTAATAGGCGGTCAGGGCATCGTCAGTCCGGCCGAGCTTCTCGAAGCATTTACCGACTTCGTATAAACCGCGCTGGCGCCATTCCACCGGGTTTTCGGGACCGGCCAACGCGGCGAAAGTCTGTTTGGCCTGCAGGTAAGACGCCGGGTCCTGGGTCCCGAGGGCGAACTGGGCCTGACCTTTGACCTCGAGCGCTTCGAGACGAAGGTCAACGGGCGGTTTCAATGCCAGCAAATCGTCCAGGAGCGTGATCGCCTCACTTTCCTGATGAACCTGGCGCTTGGCGTACGCCTGCTCAAGCCGGGCCTGGAAGCGAAGCGTTCCCCCCAGTTTGTACACCTCCTCAAAAAGCGCGATCGCCTCGTCCACAGACGAAGGGTTCAGGCTGCGACGCGCGGCTTCACCGGCCAGAAAAAGCGCCGGCTCCGCCAGCGGTGATTCCGGCTGTTCGTCGCGAACCCGTTCGAACTGGGTTCGCGCGTTGGCATAATCATTGGCCCGAAAGTAGACCTCGCCGAGTTTCAGATGAATCTCGGCCCGTGCCGGCGACGTGGGGTAATGCGCAAAGAAAGCTTCGGCCAGGCGGGGTCCTTCGGTTAACGACGTCTTGGGATCGTCAGCCGCGGCAAAGAAGGCGAGGCGCTCTTTTTGTTCTGCCAGGTCCGGGTCGACCGTAACGTCTTTCGACAGTTCATCGGCCACGCGCGTGAAGCTTACCGGCTTCGCCTGGTAGGCGCACTCGGCCAGCAGCAGGTGCGCTTCTGAAACCCGCGGGTGGCTGGGGTAACGCGCCAGAAATTGGCGGAGCGTTTGCATGGCGCGCCCATCGCCGAGGGCAGCCTCCAGCCGGCCTTTCTGAAATTCCAGTTCAGCCGGCCATCCGGACTGGGGGTCGGCCTCCAGGAGCGCTTTGCGGTCGTCTGCAAAAAGCTGGTCTTTCCTGAGCCGGAGCGCGCAAAGGGCCATATCGTACAGCAGGCGCGCGCGGGTTGACCCGCCAGCGGTCTCCAGGGCACGGGCGTAAGCCGCGTGCGCCTGGTCGAACCATGCCTTATGCGCGTAAGCTTCCGCCAGCAGCGCGCGCCAGGCCGTCGTTTCCTCGTTTCCGAGTTTTTGGGGTTCGGTTCCGGCCAGCCGGCGAATGGCCTCATCCACCCGGCCGGCCGACAGGTCATCCCTTGCCAGTTCCATCATGGCCAAGCCGGCGGCCGGCTGGTCCGCGAAACGCTGTACCGTCTGGTTGAACAGGTCGCGGGCGCGGTCGGCTGATCCCTGGTTCTGGGCGAGTTTACCCAGGTAAAAGAGGGCGTAAGCAGGTCGCTCGGGGCCGATGACGGCAGGATCTTCGACGGACCACGCGGTGAGATCGCTGCCGGAAGCGTTGCCTTCGAGCGTGTAAACATTGAACAACGTCCGGAACAGCTGGGGCAGCAGCGGCGTGCGGGGCTGGTCGGCGATGATCTTCTCGAGACGGGTTTCCGCATCTTCGAAATCCTGTGACGCCAGGTCGATCTGGCTTAAGCCCGTCTGCGCGATGGCGAGGGCGCGGCCCGTTTGCCCGGCCGTCGCGTTCACGACGTCTTCAAATGCCTGCCGGGCCTCGGACGTTTGTCCCAGTTTCAAGAAGAGTTCACCTTGCAGGCACCGGCGCAGGATTTGTTCACGCGGCCCGGGGTTGCCGAGGTGTTCCAGCCACGTTTGAGCATCCGAAAATCGTGCTTGCTCCAGGCAGATTTGCGCCGCGAGCAAAACGGCGCGCTCATTTGAGGGTGCCGGGGTCTGCAGCAGGGAGACCAGCGCCTGCAGCGCGCCGTCGAGATTTTTCGCACCGTACTTGGCGGCGGCAAGTCCCAGCCGCGCACGTTCCTGCTGAGCCGCATCGGGCACCGTTTGCAAAAGTCGCGTATAGGTCTCGTCTGCCGCAGCCCAACGCTGCAAGCGCAACGCCGCGCGCGCGCGCAGAAAATCCGCCTCGGGTTCGGGCAGATCCGGATCGGCCAGAACGCGCATGGCTTCGTTCCCTTTACGCACGTTAAGGAAGTCTTCCGCGAGCAACATTTTGGCCCGGCGGCTCGTGGCCGGATCCGGCGCGCCTTGCAGGTAGCGCTCGAGCTTGACGATGCTGACCTCCGTCACGCCCTCCCGAGCCGCCCGTTCCGCTTCGGCCAGGAGGTCGCCGGTTTGGCCGCTGGCCGATCCGGCCAGGCCCGTGCCGGTCAGCGCGAGCACGGCAGCGGCAGCAACCAAGGGCCAAAAAACCGCTGCCTCCGAACGCCGCCGGAGGCCGCGAGGGGAGCCGTGTTGGCCCCGGAGGGGGCAGTCCCGAAGGGACGATCGACAGTAGCCCGGCCCTTCAGTGCCGGGTGGACCGCCTAAAATAGGGGTAAAGTTGAGGGTTATACCCCGGGAGTAGTTCACCGTTTGCTTCATCTGACCCGGCCCGCCGCTTCGATCAGCATCCTGCGGAGGTATTGTCCAGTATAACTCTCGGCCAGCTCGGCCAACTGCTCCGGGGTCCCTTGCCCGACCAACCGCCCGCCGCGAGCCCCCCCTTCCGGTCCCAGATCAATGACCCAGTCTGCGCACTTAATCACTTCCAGGTTATGTTCGATCACCGCCAGCGTGTTGCCCTGGTCCCGCAGCTTCATCAGAACGCCGAGCAACTGGTGGATGTCGGCAAAGTGCAGCCCGGTCGTAGGCTCGTCCAGAATGTACAGGGTGCGACCGGTCGCTTTCTTGGCCAGTTCCGCGGCGAGTTTGACCCGTTGCGCCTCGCCTCCCGACAACTCCGTGCCGGACTGGCCCAGCGTCAGATAGCCCAGCCCGACATCCACCAGCGGCGCCAACCGGTCATATACGGACGGTACATTTCGAAAGAAACGGGCCGCTTCGTCCACCGACATGGCCAGCACATCGGCAACGTTTTTACCCCGGTAAGTGACTTCCAGCGTTTCCCGATTATAACGCGCGCCGTGGCAGACCTCGCACTGGACGTAAACGTCAGCCAGGAAATGCATCTCGATCTTGATCACGCCGTCGCCCTGGCAGTTCTCGCAACGGCCGCCTTTCAGGTTAAAGCTGAAACGCCCGCTGTCGTAGCCCCGCACGCGCGAGGCCGGAAGCTGGCTGAACAAGTCACGGATCGGGCCGAACGCTCCCGAATAGGTTGCGGCATTCGAGCGGGGCGTACGCCCGATGGGACTCTGGTCGATGATGATGGCTTTATCGATCTGGTCCAGGCCGAGGATGGCCTTGTGTTCGCCGGGACGATCTTTGGCTTTGTAAAAATACCGGAACAACGCGCGCCGGAGGATATCATCGACCAGGGTCGACTTCCCGCTGCCCGACACCCCCGTGACGCACACGAGACAGCCGAGCGGAAACGAAACGGTGAGATCCTGGAGGTTGTTCTCCTTTGCTCCGACCACGGTCAACCACCCCTCCGCACCGGGTGCGGGCGGCCGGCCTTGGTCGTAGAGTAACCCCTTGGGGAGCACGCGCGTTCGCGGGACGGGAATCGTCAGCCGGCGCGCGAGGTACTGGCCGGTGAGGGAATCGGGATTGGCTTCGATCTCGGCCACCGAGCCGGCGGCAACGACCTGGCCGCCCCGGGGACCGGCACCCGGACCGAGGTCGACCACGTAATCGGCGGCCCGGATGGTGTCCTCATCGTGTTCGACCACCACAACGGTGTTCCCGAGATCGCGAAGCCGTTTCAGCGTCGCGATCAAGCGATCATTGTCGCGCTGGTGCAGGCCGATGCTGGGTTCGTCCAGCACGTAAAGGACGCCGGCGAGCCCGGAGCCGATCTGGGTGCCGAGCCGGATGCGTTGTGCCTCGCCACCGGACAAGGTACCGCTCTCGCGATTCAGGGTCAGGTAGCCGAGTCCGACTTCGACCAGGAACGTTAACCGGTTCCAGATCTCGCGAAGCACCTCCGCCGCAATCAGCCGTTGTTGCTTGGAAAGGGCGATCTCTTCGAGGAAACGTTGGGCTTCGGCGATCGTCAACGCGCAGAAGGTATGGATGTTTTTTTCCGAGCCATGCTCGTTCGCCAGCGTCACGGCGAGGACTTCAGGACGCAGCCGCGCCCCGTGGCATGCCCGGCAGGTACGCCGGTTTTGAAAGGCCTTCAGGCGGGCTCGGGTTGCCTCGCTGTCCGTCTCGGCCAACAGCCGGTCGAGTTGCTCGAGCACGCCCTCAAAGGGTTGATTGACCTCCTTACCCCCGAACTCAAAACCGATCGCCTGATCCCCGGTACCGTAAAGGATGGCCTGACGCAGGTCTTTGGGCAGTTCCTCGAACGGCGTCTCCAGATCGCCCCCAAAGTTCCGGGCGAGGGCCCGGAGGAGGGCCTGGCGGAACGCCTGGAGGCTCTTGGGGGCTTTGCGCCAGGGCGCGATCGCGCCCCCGGCCAGGGACTTCTTCGGGTCCGGAATCACCAGGTCCGGATCGAGATAGGTTTCGCTGCCCAACCCCTGGCATGCCGGGCAAGCACCGGCCAGGCTGTTAAACGAAAAATGTTTGGGGGTGAGCTCCGGCAGAATAAAATCGGTCTTCGGGTTACAATAACCCGTTGAATAAGGGACGTCTTCCCAGACGGTTTCGCCGGGCCTTTGGCAGGCTGCGATCACGCGATTGCTGCCCCAGCGCAGGGCGGTATCGACCGAATCAGCCAGGCGCGGACGTACCCCTTCCCGCATCACCAACCGGTCCACGACCACCTCGATCGTATGCCGCAGGTTGCGGCTGAGCCGGATCGGTTCCGGCCTGGCCAGTTCCAGGATCTCGCCGTCAATCCGGACCCGCACGAAGCCTTCCCGCTTGATCTTTTCCAGGACATCACGAAACTCGCCGGCTTCGTTTCGCACCACCGGGGCGATGACCAGAACCCGGGTTTCTTCCGGAAACGCCATGATCTGATCGACGATCTGTTGCGGCGTCTGCTTGAAAATCTTCTCGCCGGTTACGGGATCGTGCGGCTGGCCGATGGCGGCGTAAAAGACCCTCAGGTAATCGAAGATTTCCGTCGTGGTCGCGATGGTCGATCGCGGGTTGGCCACGGAGCCCCGCTGCTCGATGGCGATGGCCGGGGAGAGCCCTTCGATGAAGTCCACCTCCGGTTTCTCCATTTTATCGAGAAACTGGCGGGCGTAGGCCGACAAACTTTCCACGTACCGCCGCTGCCCTTCGGCGTACAGGGTGTCGAAGGCAAGGGAGGACTTGCCCGAGCCGCTCAGGCCCGTCACCACCACCAGCCGTTCCCGAGGGAGCTCGACGTTTATCCCCTTCAGGTTGTGCTGGCGGGCACCCAGGATACGAATCTTCTCAGCTGCCATCGGGCGAATACCGGTAAATGCTCACCAAAGCACAACCGGCAGGCTGCGGAAAGCGGTTTCCGCCAGACCGGCTAACGCCGGGACGGGTTCACCTCAGACCCGTAGGGTGCGAACGCCTTCAGCTTCGCCTCAGTTTCCCGGGTCAGCGCAACCAGCTTTTCGGACCGTTCGAGGATCGACTGGACCAGCTTTTCGTAGAAATCCGGGTTCCGGCTGCCCAATTCAGCCTGCGCCATCCAAATGGCCACCGAATTGAGGAGATAATGTTTCGATTCGCGGAAAGCAGCCACGAATTCGGCCAGCCGGGGATCTTGTTCGATCAGGCTTCGCTCTGATGTTTGTTCGCCAGCAGACACGGCCTTCTAGCCTAGCCGATTCGGATCACCTTTCAATAGGGTTCGCCAGCACGTACGGTCCCAACCCGTTCCACGCTACTTTAGTTTCGGGCTGATCCCGTGCTTCTGCAGGCGCCGGTAGAACGCGCTGCGGCTGAGCCCGAGAATTTCGGCTGCCTGCAGGGCGTTACCTTCGCATCGATCAAGCGCCTTGCGGATCAGGTGCGCTTCGACCGACTCCAGATCCATGTCGTCCAGGGACGCCGCCCGCAGGCCCGGCGCCTGAAGCCCGAAGTCTTCGGCTTTGATTTCGCCGTCACTCGTCAAGAGCACCGCACGCTCAAGCGCGTGCCGCAATTCGCGAACGTTGCCCGGCCAGGAATACCGCTTGAGGCATTCGAGGGCGCCCTGGCTTAAGCCGGTGATGTCCTTCCGGTAACGCTGCGCGAGTTCGTCGAGAAAATAATTGACCAGGGCCGGAATATCCTCAACCCGCTCACGTAACGGCGGCAGATGAATTTCGATCGTGTTAAGCCGGAAGAACAAATCTTCCCGGAATCGTCCGGCGGCAATCTCGGCCCGCAGGTCGGAATTGGTTGCGCTCACCACCCGGGCATTCACCCGGAGGGTTTTGGACGACCCGATTTTCTCAAACTCGCCCGTCTCCAGGACACGAAGGATTTTGGCCTGCTGAGGCGCCGTCAGGTTTGCAATCTCATCGAGGAAAATCGTCCCGTTGTCAGCCAGTTCGAATCGGCCGACCCGTTCGCTGCGGGCATCGGTAAAAGCGCCTTTGACGTGGCCGAACATCTCGCTCTCAAAAAGCGAATCGGGCAGCCCGCCCATATTGACGCTGATAAAGGCCCCTTGGGCCCGGGGAGAAAGCTGGTGGATGGCGCGCGCCACGACCCCTTTTCCGGTACCGTTCTCCCCGGTAATCAGGAGGTTGGCGTCGGAGGGGGCCACCTGCCGGATAATGCGCTCGACGCGCTGCATGGCCGGCGAATGCGCAATGAAACTGGCGGGCCGGATGGTTTGTGCCTGGCGTAAAATCTGGTTCTCCGCCTCCAAACGCGCGTGACGGCGCAAAGCCCGGCGCAGCTGGAGCTGGGTTCGCAGAATCGAGAGCAAGCGTTCGTTTTCCCACGGTTTTTGCAGAAAATCCTTTGCCCCAAGGTGAAGGGCCTTAACGGCGAGCGGGATCGAACCGTAGGCAGTCATCACCACCACGCTGAGGAGCGAATCGAGTTGTAAAACCTGCTGGAGGAGTTCAAGACCGCCCTCGCCGGTGGTCTCGCGGACGTCGAAGTTCATGTCCATCAACAGCAGATCGAACTCTCCCGAGCGCACCAAGGCCAATACCGCCTGCGGCGAATCGGCGGTTACCGTTTCGTACCCTTCCTCGGAACAGATGAACGCCAGGGCGTTCAGTACCTCGCTTTGGTCATCAGCAATCAGGACCCTGGGCTTGGTCTCACGCATGAGAGAAGATAATGCCACAAATGCCACAGGTGAAAAAATGCCACAAATGAGGAATCCTTGATTTGGGGCATTGCAGGCATTCTCCGGTTCATAACAGTAAACAGAAAGCCACAAATGAAAATGGCACGAACCCACGGGTTCTCCATTTGTGGCATTTTTCCGCTGGCGGCATTTGTGGCATTCCTCATCCCACCAGCGCGGCCGAGGCGGCAACGGCGGGACTCTTGCCTTGGAATTTGGTCAGGACCAGCAAGGTGCCCTTTCGTTTCAGCAGATAGTCAACATGGTCGAACGCATGCCGGATCAGGTGCATGCCGAGGCCGCCCGGACGCGGGCTGTCCAGCGGCCGGCTGACATACCGTGTGCCGTCAAAACCTTCGCCGTAATCGCGCAGCCGGAACCGGACCCCTCGCTGGTAAGATTCCAGGGAAAGACAGATCAACTGGTCTTCTGCCAAATGGTAAGCGTGGCGAATAATGTTCGTACACGCCTCGTCTACGCCCAAAACCATCAAATCGACTTCCCTGGTTGTGAATGAATGATCCTGAAGAAACTGTCGCACGCAATGCCGGACTAGCCAGAGGTTGGCTGGGTGGCTCGCAAACTCGATCTTTTTCTTCATTTCAAACCGATGGCTAAAATCGTGAGGTCGTCGTGCGGTGGCACTTCACCCCGGTGATTCGCTTCCTCCCTCGTTAGCGCCTCGATGATCTCCGCGCCTCCTGTGTCATAAGGTCCCGCCAGCAAGGCCCTGACCCGATCCAAGGAGAACGGCTCCCGTGCGGCATTAAAGGATTCCACCAAGCCATCAGTATAGAAAATGGCCTGGTCGCCAGGCAACAACTTGATTTGATTTACTGGAAACTCAAGGTCGGAAAGGATTCCAAGCGGAGGCGCCGCTGCGATGGCCGGTACCCGAATTTCCCGGCTCGCCTGCCGCAGCAACGGGCCGAGGTGCCCGGCCGCGGCGAATTCGACCAAGCCTTGTTCGGGATGGATTCGGCCCAGGATAGCCGTGATGAACATGCCGCGAATCGTCCGGCGACAGATCCGGTCGTTCCAGAGGGCGAGCGCTGCTCCCGGTGACATGCCCGGGTGCACGATCAGGTGCAGCATGCTGAGGGCCTGGGCCATCATCAGCGCGGCCGAAATGCCTTTGCCCGACACGTCGCCGACCACGAAGTAAAATTCGCCCGGGTTGCGTTCAAAGACGTCGTAAAAATCGCCGGCGATATCCCGGGCCGGCCGGTAATGCGCCGCGAGCGACAACAGGCCGGTGGACGGAAGCACATCCGGCAGAAACGAGTGCTGGATTTCGGTGGCGAGTGCCAGATCTTTCTCCCATTGGCGCCGTTCGCTCTCTCGGCTGATCAGGCGTAGCTTCTGGATGGCGGTTGCCACCAGGTCGCCGTAGGCTTGGAACGCCTCGAGGTCGACGTTGTCGAAGGCCGGTTTCCCCAAAGGGTTGAGCACTTCGAGCACCCCGATGTCCTGTGCATCCTGGAAAAGCGGCACCGCCACCAGGGAGCGGGTGATATAGCCGGTCGAACGGTCCAGCTCCGAATAAAACCGTGGATCATCGTACGCGTCCTCCACCAGCACGCTCTCCCGGCGTTGCTGTACCCAGCCGGCAATCCCTTTACCACGCGGAACTTTGATCGGCATCGACGCCGCGCAGGGGCTGTTGCCGCGCGCGATCGTCAGCTCCAGGTCGCCCGTCGTTTCGTCGACCAGGAACAAGGAACTGGCTTCGGCCCCCATCACGCGCCGGGCAACGTCCAGGATCGCAACCAGCAGCTCATTTATGTCGGTAATCGAATTAATGAGCCGGCTGACCTCGAGTAACCCCTTGTAAAGCGTCACCGAACGTTCCAGGTCCCTGCTGGTGAGCGTGATACGGTTGCGATCCTCCATCAGATTCACAAACAAGAGCATCCGCAGAGCACGCAGACAACGCAGAAAATCCATCCACCGATTAACGCAGATGACACAGATCAGGAAGACACCTCACGACGGCGCCTGCCGCCCTTGATTTGTGGCATTTTTCGGCTTGCGGCGTTTGCAGCATTTTTCTGCCGTCCCGAATTCCACCCGCTACTCGTTACGCGTTACCCGTTACTCGTCACCTTTCTTCTGGCCAAGGGGCCGGACTCGCCTTAAAAGGATAGGCTGTGATGAGGCGTTTGGTTCTGATTTCGTCGGTCTTACTGAGCGTCGGTGCGGCTGCGAGAGCCGAGGACACCGCTTACAAGGCGCTGCGTGCCGTCGGCGTAAAGCAGGGTGAAAAGTCTCTCGACCATATCGTGTCGATTTCGGGTCGCTCGGGACACCCACAACCGATCAACTGGACGGTTTTGGTCGATGACCCGTCGGCTCGCGGGGGCTTGCGCGAGTTTGATGTCGTCGCCAGCCGGATAAACGCCGAGCGCGCTCCCGTGAAGCGTTCCGGCGGCAAGCCGATTGACCTCAGCAATCTTAACACCGATTCCGACGGTGCATTCACCGTGGCGGAAGCTGAAGCGCGACGGCACCACGTCGGCTTCGACGCGCTTGATTACACCCTGGCTTCCGACCCGGTCTCGGGGAAGCCGGTGTGGACCGTCAGTTTACTGGACGACCAGCAGCGTCTTGTCGGAGCGGTGAAGATCTCCGCCGACAACGGGAACGTGCTTGCCGGCAAGGATTGGGTTCCCGCCAACAGCATCGCATCCGTACCCAGAAGGCCCCCATCGCGTACCCATGATGCCGATCAGAGTTACGCGGCGATGCCGACTCCGGCCGGACCGGATTCCCAAGCTGATCGCGGAGCCTACGTCGCGGCGCCGGGAGTCCGAACGTACGCCGATTCCGGCCGGGTTTACCCGGATGAGCGCAGCCATTATTACGACCAGCAAAATGCGTATGTGCAGGCGCCGCCGCCCCCCCCGAGCGACTCGTACTATGGCAATGGTGCGCAGGACGAAGGTTTGGTGAATACGGTGCATCGATACGGTGAAACGGTGGTGCGTTTCGGCGAGACGGTGGTGAACAAGACCGAGCGGGCCGCCCGGCGGATCGGTGGGTGGTTCCAAAAAAAGTTCACCGGCCAGGACACCATTTCGCCTGAGGCCACCGGCGAAACCTACTACCAAGGATCGGTTCCGCCGGATCCGTACAGCCAGCCGGTTCGTCCCGTGCCGCCGGATGACGCCGAATGAGCCTGGCCGGCTAGAACCCGCGTAACAGCGGCCGCCACCACGGCGTGCCCGCCAGGATCAGCACCAGGCTGAGTGCGTACCAAACCGTCCCGGTCCTGAAGCCGGACCTGGCCTCCTGCCGCCGGGCACGGCTTTTGCCGGCGTGGACGGCAAGGGTCGCCAGGATCATCAGGAACGGGTGTTCCATCCCGAAGAAACGGACCTCACGGCTCTGCATCGCCGCCCCGGGAGCGGCTAACATGGCTCGTGAGAGCGGGCTCAGGCCCACATAGAGCACCAGCCCCAGCAGCAGCTGTACGTCCATGACGACGACCGCTACGGTCGTGACCCGGTCGTTTACCAGGCTGCGGCGTTTACCCCCGACCCAGCCGCGGAGGCTGACCAGGGTTGCGGCCACCACGCCAAGCAAGACGATCCAGCGCCAGAGGTTGTGAGCGGCGAGAACAATCGGATAAAGGTGATCCAGCATTTGCCGGGAGTCTGCCATGAACCGGCCAGGTTGGAACTGAAAGGTGACCCGGACGGGCGCGAATCCGGTAAAGGCGACCAAGCCGGGCCAGGTTTTCCGGAAATTCCGTCCGCTTACTTTTCGAGCCGCCAGACCGTTTGTCCGGCCACGATCGTGCGCACGGCGCGCCCTTTGAGCTGCCAGCCGTCAAAGGGAGAGTTTCGGGATTTCGAGCGGCTATCCCGGACGCGGTAGGTCCATTCCAGGGCCGGGTCGATGAAGGTGACATCCGCGTCCGCACCGGGCTGGAGCGTCCCTTTGGCGAGCCGGAGAAGCCGGGCGGGATTGGCGGTGTACATCTCGATCAGCCTTGGCAGATCGATCACGCGGTGCCGGTGGATCAATAAGGTCAAAAACAAACCCAGCTCGCTCTCAAGCCCCAGGATGCCGAACGGTGCCTGGTCAAATTCCACTTCCTTTTCGAACGCGGCGTGCGGGGCGTGATCGCTCGCCAGCACGGAGATCGTGCCGTCGGCCACGCCTTCCAAAAGGGCGTCGATGTCCTTCTGGGCACGCAGCGGCGGGTTCATTTTGTAATTGGTATCGAAATGGCAAATCGACTCGTCCGTCAGGGCGACGTGGTGCGGGCAGAGTTCGCCTGAAACCGGCACGCCCCGGCGGTGCGCTTCCCGCAGCAACCGGACGCTTCCTCCAGAGCTGAGGTGCTGGCAGTGGATGCGCGTTTCGCACAGCTCTGCCAGCAGGAGATTGCGCATCACGATGAGTTCCTCACCCGCGCGTGGCCAGCCGGGCAGCCCCAGAATCGTGCTCCACCGGCCTTCGTGCATGATCCCGTTGGCCACGAGCGAGTAGTCCTGGCAATGATCAAACACGGTCAGGTCAAACATCCCGGCGTACTCGACCGCGCGGCGCATGAGTTCATGATTTTGCACGCAGCGGCCGTCATCGGTAATGGCCACCACGCCGGCCTGCACCATGGAGCCGATCGGGGCCATCTCTTCGCCGGCCAACCCTTTGGTGATCGCGCCGGCAGCGTAAACATTCACCGTTCCCACCCGTCTTGCCCGGTCAAGCACCCAGGCGACACCGCTCGGGCTATCAAGCGGCGGGCTAGTATTCGGCATGCAAACGACGGACGTGAAACCGCCGGCTGCGGCCGCCGCCGTACCGGTCTCAATCGTCTCTTTGTGCGACTGGCCCGGCTCCCGCAGGTGCACGTGGATGTCAATAAGACCCGGCACCACCGCCAGTCCCGCTGCGTCGATAACTTCAATCGGGTCCGGAGGCGCTTGGGCGCTGATTTTGCCGGCCGCCACAAACAGATCCGCGATCTCATCGCGCCGGGAACCCGGGTCGATGATCCGTCCTTGGCGAATGATCAGGTTATTCATGCAGCCTGCCGCGCGGCCGTACTGCAAAGGTAGAGAACGGCCATACGCACCGCCAGCCCGTTGGTAACCTGTTCCAGGATGACGCTCTGCGACCCATCCGCCACTTCACTATCAATCTCGACACCGCGGTTGATCGGTCCCGGGTGCATCACCAGGCAATCCGGCCGCAGGTGGGCGGCCCGTTCTTTCGTCAGCCCGAAAAAGCGGAC